>NZ_GL732466.1:741437-778291 GCF_000187645.1 Streptococcus sp. C300 | reverse complement strand
TTTGTCAACGCTGCTAATAAGGAAGACAAACTCTATGTGGACTACGCCAAAGGCTTTATCCAATTGATTGCCCCATTTGCACCTCATTTGGCAGAAGAACTCTGGCAAACAGTTGCTGCAACAGGTGAGTCCATCTCTTATGTAGCTTGGCCAACTTGGGACGAAAGTAAATTGGTTGAAGATGAAATCGAAATCGTCGTCCAAATCAAAGGAAAAGTTCGTTCCAAATTGATGGTTGCTAAAGACCTATCACGCGAAGAATTGCAAGAAATCGCTCTGGCTGATGAAAAAGTTAAAGCAGAAATTGACGGCAAGGAAATCGTGAAGGTGATTGCGGTACCTAACAAACTCGTTAATATCGTCGTTAAATAACGAGTTTATTATCTCTATCTGCCACCTTCAATAGTCCACTGGACTATTGAAGCCAACTAAATTGGTTAATATTGTTGTGAAATAAGATAGGAATCCTCCAGAGCTGAACTCTGGAGGATTTTTTGAATTTTTTCATGAAAGTATGATATACTATGTGCAATTATAAAGTTTGAAAAGTAAAACAAGGAGAAAACAATGCCAGTAAACGAATATGGTCAGATAATTGGTGAGCCAATGAAAGGTTATACACCAGGTGAATTGCCTTCCATTGATTTCTTAGAAGGGCGCTACACTCGGATAGAGCCTCTTTCGGTAGAAAAGCATGCGGAGGATTTACTAGCTGTTTATGGCCCAGATACTCCTCGGGAGATGTGGACCTACCTCTTTCAGGAACCAGTGGCAGATATGGAGGAACTGGTTACCGTTTTAAATCAGATGTTGGCTCGTAAGGACCGTTTTTACTATGCGATTATAGACAAGGCAACTGGTAAGGCCTTGGGAACCTTTTCGCTTATGCGCATCGACCAAAATAATCGTGTAGTTGAAGTTGGGACTGTTATTTTTTCTCCAGAGCTCAGGGGAACACGTATAGGGACAGAGGCTCAGTATCTCCTAGCGCGATATGTTTTTGAGGAGCTTAACTATCGTCGCTACGAATGGAAGTGTGATGCTCTTAATCTGCCATCCAGACGAGCTGCGGAGCGTTTGGGCTTTGTCTATGAAGGAAACTTCCGTCAGGCAGTCGTTTATAAGGGGCGTACGAGAGATACGGATTGGCTCTCTATGATTGATAAGGACTGGCCTCAAGTCAAAGCTCGTTTAGAAACATGGTTGGCTCCTGAAAATTTTGATAAAAATGGACGACAGTACAAGAGCTTGAGAGAACTTTAAGAGGTGTTGACATGATCACTATTAAAAAGCAAGAAATTGTCAAGTTAGAGGATGTTTTGCATCTCTATCAGGCTGTCGGTTGGACAAATTATACCCATCAACCTCAGATGTTGGAGAAGGCCTTGTCTCACTCATTAGCGATTTACCTGGCACTTGATGGCGATGCCGTGGTGGGCTTGGTCCGTTTGGTCGGAGATGGTTTTTCATCGATTTTTGTCCAGGATTTGATCGTTTTGCCTAGCTATCAGCGCCAAGGAATTGGTAGCAACTTGATGAAAGAGGCTTTGATAGACTACAAGGATGCTTATCAAATTCAACTGGTGACAGACCAAACAGAGAAAAATTTGGGATTCTATCGTTCTCTGGGATTTGAAACCTTATCTACTTATGATTGTACAGGAATGATTTGGGTGGATCGAAAAAGATAAAAAAATTATTTTTTATTAAGTAAAGTTTAAGTCTCCTTGTGTATCATATAGTTATTAAATAAAGACCTCCTAATACTCTTCGAAAATCTCATCAACCTTCGTTAGAGTCGACTTAGCTAACTATAGTTATGCTTGCGTCTATCTACCTAGTCTGATTTCGATTTTCATTGAGTACCCTTTATTTAATGAAATCCCAAACTTTTCTTTTTCATCATAATCTCCTAAAGAAGTCACCCAATCAGGTGGCTTTTTTATGACTTGGAGAGGAAAAATCCATTTGAAAAAAATTTTTAAAAAAATGATAAATCAGGAGAAAAGTTAAGTTAGCTTTAAGATTCATCTTGTATCATATAACCATTAAATAAAGACCTCCTAACTTTATTTAATGAAATCCTAAACTTTTCTTTTTCATAATAATCTCCCTAAAGAAGCCACCCAATCAGGTGGCTTTTTTGTTAAAAAAACTCCTTAGAAAAGACTAAGGAGAAAGAATCATGTTTTCTTTTTAAGTTGTTGATTTCGATACTGTCTAGGTGTTAGGAGATAGTGCTGCTTAAATTGACGGTTGAAGTTTGAAAGGTTGGTGAAGCCGACCTGGCTTGCAATTTCTTGAATGCTGAGGTTGGTTTGGACGAGTTTCTCACAGGATTTTTCAAGACGTAACTGGAGCAGGTAGTCCATACAACTGGCTCCAGTATGTAGCTTGAAAATACTCATAAAGTGATTTTTACTATATCCAAATGTTGCAGCCAGTTGCTCAATATGAATGGGTTCTGAGTAGTGCTGTTCAAGGTAGCAAATCACTTCTTTTAGTTTTTGGTATTTTTGGTAGGTATCATCTGTATAGTGTCGATTGACGTATCTATACTTAAAGAGAAGATGAAGCAATTCGTATAGTTTAGATTTTATGAGTAGATCGTAGTATATGCCTTTTTCTTCAAGGATAGAAAAAAGGGAAAGAAGGCAGGATTGAATTTGATCATAGGCCTTATCGCCTGGTGATATTTGAGGAGTGAGGCAAAAGTGACCGGAGTGGAGGGGTTGGATATAGCGTTGGCTAAAGCTGTCAATTTGACTTCTCCCAAGATAATCTAGATGAATCCGAAAGCTGGTAGAAAGTAGTTCTTGATCTTTATGAGAATAGATAGAATGGAGAGAGGTCGGTTGGATAAGAAAAATATCTCCTTCGCGACTTTCAAAGCGTTCTGAGTTGATATGAACGATGGCAGAACCCTTTGTAACGTAAATAATCTCTAGTTCAGGATGACAATGATAGATTGTGTCAGGTGACTTTTTGGATAAGATTTGTTTTTCAAAATCATATGGGAAGTCAGATGGGTTATCTCGTAAGAAACGTGAACGGTCTGCCATGGTAAATCCTCCCAATATACTATTACTACTTTTATTATACCAAAAAAACTTCCTTATCTAGGAAGTTTTCGGGCTTTAAGCTTTCTTTTTCATATAAAAAATAGTAAGAACAAGTCCAATGAAGGCCAAAGCAATAGCAACATAAAAAGCTACACTATAATTTCCATTATTAGCCATTGCCATTTGAACAGCGACTTTGGGAGCGAAAAATGCTGCTAAAGAATATCCAGTGAAGACGATACCGTAGTTGACCCCTTGATTTGCAGGACCGTAATTTTCCATGACGATAGATGGGAAGACCCCCATAACACCGCCAAAGCAGATACCAAGTCCAATAATTCCTAAGGTAAACCCGAGTTGACCAGGGACGATAGTTAGGGAGAATAAAGCTAGGACAATGACAGAATAGATAATCAATAAGGTCTTTGAACGGCCGATTTTATCAGAAAGTGATCCCCAGATAAAACGACCACTAGAGTTTGCGATTGAATAAAGAGAGACATAGAGAGCTGCAGTGCCTGCAGAGAGTCCAAACATTGATTGACCGATTGGTGATGCTTGAGAGGCAATCATCAAACCAGAAAAGGCGCCAACAAAGAACATGCTAATGATAATGTAAAACAGAGGACTTTGTAGCATTTGTTTCCAGTTTTTATTAGTAGGTCCTTGTTTGGTTGGGATAGGAGCTTTCCAGCCTGCTGGTTGGTAGCCGCTTGGAGCTGCCTTAATAAAGAAAATTGCACAGATGATAACAACAATATAGACTAGCCCAATTGTACGAAAAGCAAAGAAGGCATCTTGTTTTTGAATGAGATTGCTCGCGACTGGAGAAGCGATGACTGCGGCAAATCCCATGCCACCTGTCAGAATTCCAGAGGCTAAGCCACGTTTATCAGGGAAGAGGCGAAGTGAATTGGAGAGGGCACCTGAATAGGCAAAACCTTGACCAAGCCCGGCCATTAATCCATAGGTCAAATAAAGCATGGCTGGTGAATTGGCATAGCCGGTTAAGTAAAATCCGCTAGCAAATAGAAGAGCGCCGAGGGCGATGGTCCATTTTACATAACCTTTGTCAACTAAATAACCTCCGAGAATCATGGGGATAGGGCCTATTGCAGAGTTGATAGCAAATGCTAACATAATATCAGACATGGACCAGCCTGTTGAACTGCTAAGTGGTCCGGCAAAAACAGAAAAGGAATAGACGGCACCTGTACAAAGAAGAATGGCTGTAGACGCGACTAAAATCCTCCAACGATTGAATGTCTCTTTCATAAAAACATCCTCCTTAAATGTATATTTTTTCACCAAGACTATATCATAGTTAAGGAAACCGGTCAATAGTTTATGAAGATATTTTGTTAATTTTTTCACGAACTTGTACTAAAGTACGATAATCTGATAGAATAACACGGTCTTTATTATCAAGGATTTACAAGATTTTCTAAAGTAGTATAATGAAAGTAGATTAAATAAATGAAAGGGGTACCAAGATGAAACTAGTTGCTATCGTTGGAACCAATTCAGATCGCTCAACCAATCGGAAACTCTTGAAATTTATGCAAAAGCACTTTTCGGATAAAGCCGACATTGAGGTATTGGAAATCAAACAATTGCCAGCCTTTAACGAACCTGAGGACAAGCTAGCGCCAGCTGAAGTTCAAGCTTTTTCAGAAAAAATTCTTGCCGCAGATGGTATGATTATTTCAACACCTGAGTACGACCACACGATACCAGCACCTTTGGCCTCTGCTTTGGAGTGGATTGCTTATACCAGTCGTGCCTTAATCAATAAACCGACGATGATTGTTGGTGCTTCTCTCGGTTTGCTGGGAACATCTAGAGCGCAGGCACATTTACGTCAGATTTTAGATGCGCCGGAGCTTAAAGCGAGAGTTATGCCGGGTACAGAGTTCTTTCTAGGTCATTCTGAGCAAGTCCTGGATGATGAGTGTCATTTGAACAATCCTGAAAAGGTTGCAGAACTAGAAGAACATTTTTCAGAGTTTCAAAACTTTGTTGAATTAACAAAGGCTTTGGTCAAACCAGAAGATACAAATCGTAAGAAATCTTTCATTTGGGAAGAATGGTTGAAAGCATAAGTATTTCAAGAAAGGAGAACAATCCATGAAATTAGTAGCTATTGTTGGGACTAATGCAAAAAAATCCTATAATCGCAACCTCTTGCAATTTATGAAAAGACATTTTGCTCAGAAAGCGGATATTGAGATTTTAGAGATAACAGATGTACCAATGTTCAATGAAACAGATGATCAAACAGATACACCTATTATTCAGAAGTTTAATCAAGCTATTTCAAAAGCTGATGGTGTCATTATCTCGACACCCGAGCACAATCATACGATTCCATCAAGTTTGAATAGCTTGCTCGAGTGGTTGTCTTTTAACATTCATCCGCTAGACGGAAAGCCGACAATGATTGTCGGAGCTTCTTACGATATTCAAGGTTCTTCACGAGCCCAACTTCATCTTCGTCAGATTTTGGATGCTCCTGGGGTAAATGCAACAGTTATGCCAGGTAGTGAGTTTTTACTTGGTCGAGCGCATCGAGCATTTGATGATAATGGAGATTTGATTGATGAGCGAACCGTTGATTTCCTAGATAGTTGTTTTTATCGCTTCCTTCGCTTTGTATCCGTTGCAAACCAACTAAACCTTCCTGAAGAAGTTCGCTTTGAACCGGGGACTTACCATGTTACAACTGAAGGCCATAATGGTAAATTACCGATGGATGTAACGGTTTCTGAGGACCGTATTGAAAAAATCGAAATCGATTCTTCTGGAGAATCTTCAGGAATCGCAGATGTCGTCTTTACCCGTATTCCAGCAGAAATCATTGAGGGGCAAACATTAAATGTTGATGCGGTGTCAGGAGCTTCTGTGACTTCAAATGGTGTTTTAGATGGAGTTGCGCGTGCAGTCAAACAAGCCGGTGCAAATCCAGATGTTTTACGGAAGCGTTCAAAAGCGCCATCTGCCCTAGATAAAGAAGATAAGACCTATCAGGCAGATGTTGTCATCGTCGGAGGCGGAGGAGCTGGATTAGCTGCAGCGGCTGCAGTCTTACAAGCTGGTAAGAAGCCAATTGTTGTTGAGAAATTTCCTGCAATTGGAGGAAATACTGTTCGTGCAGGTGGTCCAATGAATGCACCAGATCCAGCATGGCAAGGAACCTTCGCAGCTCATCCAGGTGAGGCACATACGCTTCAAGAATTGATTGCGACAGATGAATCAACGATTGATCCAGAATATCTAGAGGACTTTAGAGCCTTGAAAGTTGAGGTTGAGCAGTATTTGCAGGACCCGAGCTATTTGTTCGATTCTACCTTGCTCTATCGTATCCAAACCTATATCGGTGGGAAACGAAAAGATTTACAAGGGAATGAAATTCATGGCCAATACGATTTGGTTTCTGTTTTAACCGAACGGGCCCTAGAGTCTGTTCGTTGGTTGGAAGACATCGGCGTTGAATTTGTTCGTAGCGAAGTGACAATGCCAGTTGGAGCCCTTTGGCGTCGTGGCCATAAGCCGGTTCAACCAATGGGGTATGCCTTTATATCTGTCCTACAAAAATATGTTCTAGAACATGGTGGCAAGATTTTGACAGATTCTCCAGTTAAAGAATTGCTTGTAAAAGACGGGGCTGTCAAGGGTGTCAGAGCAGAAGGTCGAAACGGTCAAACCATCATTGTCAATGCAGATGCCGTTGTTCTAGCTTCTGGAGGATTTGGTGCCAATACCAAGATGCTACAAAAATACAATACCTACTGGACTGAAATTGCAGATGATATTGCTACATCTAATACACCAGCTGTGACAGGAGATGGTATTCTTTTAGGGCAAAGTGTAGGTGCAGATTTGGTGGGTATGGGCTTTAGTCAAATGATGCCAGTATCCGATCCAGTGACAGGAGCTCTTTTCTCAGGACTTCAAGTTCCTCCAGCAAACTTCATCATGGTAAATACTGAAGGGAAGCGCTTTGTAGATGAGTACGGTAGCCGAGACAAGCTATCTCAAGCGGCGATTGATAATGGAGGCTTGTTCTATCTAATCGCAGATGAACGTATCAAGGAAACTGCCTACAATACTAGCCAAGAAAAAATCGATGCCCAAGTCAAAGCAGGTACTCTTTATCGTGCAGATACGATAGAAGAGTTGGCGGTTCAGATTGGTGTGGATCCACAAGTTCTAGTGGAAACGATTAAGAATTACAATTCCTATGTAGATGCAGGTTTTGATCCTGAATTTAATAAAGGTAGTTTTGATCTCAAGTGTGAGGTTGCGCCATTTTACGCAACACCGAGAAAACCGGCCGTTCACCATACAATGGGTGGACTCAAGATTGATACTTCAACACACGTTTTGAATGAAAACGGTCAGATTATCCCTGGTTTGTATGCTGCCGGAGAAGTCGCAGGTGGACTCCATGCAGGTAACCGTCTAGGAGGAAATTCGCTTACGGATATCTTTACTTTTGGACGTATTGCAGGTCAAACAGCTGTTAAAGAAAATTGTTAGTGATTGATTTAAAAATTAAGGGAATTTTAAGTCTCCTTGTGTATTATATAATCATTAAATAAAGACCTCCTAATACTCTTCGAAAATCTCATCAACCTTCGTTAGAGTCGACTTAGCTAACTATAGTTATGCTTGCGTCTATCTGCCTAGTCTGATTTCGATTTTCATTGAGTACCCTTTATTTAATGAAATCCTAAACTTTTCTTTTTCATAATAATCTCCCTAAAGAGGCCACCCAATCAGGTGGCTTTTTTGTTTGTGGCTTGGATTTTTGATATAATAGAGCCATGAGTAGAATTTTAGATAATGAGATCATGGGGGATGAGGAGTTGGTAGAACGTACCCTCCGTCCCCAGTATTTACGTGAATATATCGGGCAGGATAAGGTCAAGGACCAGCTGCAAATCTTTATCGAAGCTGCCAAAATGCGGGATGAAGCGCTGGACCATGTGCTCTTATTTGGGCCTCCAGGTTTGGGGAAAACGACCATGGCCTTTGTCATTGCCAATGAACTGGGAGTCAATCTCAAGCAAACGTCTGGTCCTGTCATTGAAAAAGCAGGTGACTTGGTAGCGATTTTGAATGATTTGGAGCCTGGAGACGTTCTCTTTATTGACGAGATTCATCGCCTGCCCATGTCGGTGGAAGAGGTGCTTTACAGTGCCATGGAGGACTTCTACATTGATATCATGATTGGTGCTGGTGAAGGCAGTCGCAGTGTTCATTTGGACTTGCCACCATTCACCTTGATTGGTGCGACGACACGTGCGGGGATGCTTTCTAATCCTCTACGAGCACGTTTTGGGATTACGGGTCATATGGAATACTATGCCCATGCTGACTTGACGGAGATTGTTGAGCGGACAGCAGATATTTTTGAGATGGAAATCACTCATGAGGCAGCTACTGAGCTGGCCTTACGTAGTCGTGGAACTCCTCGTATCGCCAATCGTCTCCTCAAGCGCGTGCGCGACTTTGCCCAGATTATGGGAAATGGGGTTATCGATGATGTCATTACCAATAAGGCTTTGACCATGTTAGATGTAGACCATGAAGGTTTGGACTATGTGGACCAGAAAATCCTTCGCACCATGATTGAGATGTACGGTGGTGGTCCTGTCGGATTAGGTACTCTCTCCGTTAATATTGCCGAGGAGCGCGAGACGGTCGAAGATATGTACGAACCTTACCTCATCCAGAAAGGTTTCATCATGCGAACTCGTTCTGGACGGGTGGCAACTGCTAAGGCATATGAGCATTTAGGTTATGAATACAGTGAAAAATGAGCAAGATTTTTTAGAGGTTTTTAGAGAAAATCCAGATATGATGACTATTCTGACCATCATTCGTGACCTTGATTTGAAAGACTCGTGGTTGGCAGCAGGTTCTGTCAGGAATTTCATCTGGAATCTCTTGTCTGATAAATCGCCTTTTGATAGTGAGACGGATGTGGATGTGATTTTCTTTGATCCAGATGTTTCTTATGAGGAAACAGTATCCCTAGAGAAAAAACTGAGAGAAGATTTCCCTCAGTATCAGTGGGAGTTGAAAAATCAGGTCTATATGCATCAGCACAGTCCCCACACTGCGCCTTACACGAGTTCTCGTGATGCTATGAGTAAGTATCCTGAACGCTGTACGGCGATAGGGCTTCGCTTGCATGCCGACGCAACTTTAGAGCTCTTTGCGCCCTATGGTATAGAGGATATTTTGAATTTTAAGGTATCCCCAACTCCTCATTTTTTAGAGAATGAGGACCGAATGAAGCTCTATCAAGAACGCTTGTCCAAGAAAAATTGGCAAGAAAAATGGAAAAATCTGACTTTCTCAAAAAACTTAAGAAAAATTTAAGTTAGGGACGGTATACTAGGTTCATAAGTTAAGAGGAACTTAACTTAAACTCCTAAAACTTTTTCATAATAATCTCCCTATAAAATTAAGTCGCCCAATCAGGCGGCTTATTTTTTGTCTGTACGGAGAGCTAATAACTTAGCAATAGAAGAAAATAGGGAAATATGGTATAATGAAACGATAGATTTTTGAATAGGAATAAGATCATGTTTGGATTTTTTAAGAAAGATAAAGCTTTAGAAGTCGAGGTTCCAACACAGGTTCCTGCTCATATTGGCATCATCATGGATGGGAATGGTCGTTGGGCTAAAAAACGGATGCAACCACGGGTTTTTGGTCATAAGGCGGGAATGGAAGCCCTCCAAAAGGTAACCAAGGCAGCTAACAAGATGGGAGTTAAGGTCATCACGGTTTATGCCTTTTCAACGGAAAATTGGACGCGCCCAGATCAAGAAGTCAAGTTTATCATGAATTTGCCAGTCGAATTTTATGATAACTACGTCCCTGAATTGCACGCAAATAACGTTAAGATTCAGATGATTGGGGAGACAGACCGTTTGCCTAAGCAGACTTTTGAAGCTTTGAAAAAAGCAGAGGAATTGACCAAGAACAATACGGGCTTGATTCTCAATTTTGCGCTTAACTATGGTGGCCGTGCTGAAATTACGCAGGCTCTTAAGGGCTTGGCTCAAGATGTTTTAGATGCTAAAATCAACCCTGGTGATATCACAGAAGATATGATTGGGGACTATCTTTTCACGCAACACCTGCCAAAGGATTTGCGGGATCCTGATTTGATTATCCGTACGAGTGGTGAGTTGCGTTTGAGTAATTTCTTGCCATGGCAAGCAGCCTATAGCGAGCTTTACTTTACGGATACCTTGTGGCCTGATTTTGATGAAGCTGCCTTGCAGGAAGCTATTGCTGCTTTTAACCATCGCAATCGCCGTTTTGGAGGAGTTTAGGAGAAGATATGACCAAGGATTTACAAAAGAGAACATTGTTTGCGGTATTGGCCCTGGCGATTTTCCTTCCAGTCTTGTTTGCGGGAGGGCTCTTGTTGCAGATAGGGATTGGCTTGTTAGCGATGCTAGGTGTCCATGAACTCTTGCACATGAAGGGGCTAAAGACTATGACCATTGAGGGCGCTTTGACTCTTTTTGCGACCTTCGCTCTCACAGTTCCTTTAGAAAATTACCTAACATTTTTGCCTGTTGATGGGAATGTAGTTGCCTATAGTGTTCTGATTACCATAATGCTAGGGACGACCGTTTTCAGTAAAAACTATACGATTGAAGATGCCGCTTTCCCAATTGCTGTGAGCTTTTATGTTGGTTTTGGCTTCAATGCCTTACTAGATGCTCGGGTGGCAGGTTTTGATAAGGTGCTTTTGGCCCTCTTTATTGTCTGGGCGACAGATAGCGCAGCTTACCTGATAGGGATGAATTTTGGCAAGCATAAGTTGGCTCCGAGAGTTTCTCCCAATAAGAGCATTGAGGGCTTTATCGGAGGTATTCTAGGTGCGGTACTGGTAACAGCAATCTTCATGCTTGTAGACAGTACAGTTGCTCTCCCTTATGGAATTTATAGAATGAGCCTCTTTGCCGTCTTCTTCAGTGTGGCAGGTCAGTTTGGTGACTTGATTGAGAGTGCTATGAAACGCTATTTTGGTGTCAAGGATTCTGGGAAATTTATCCCGGGGCATGGTGGTGTATTGGATCGTTTTGACAGTATGCTAGTTGTCTTTCCTATCATGCACTTATTTGGCCTGTTTTAAAGAAAGGAATATTGAATGATTGGATTGCTAACCTTTATCCTCGTTTTTGGGATTATTGTGGTGGTGCATGAGTTTGGACATTTTTATTTTGCCAAGAAATCGGGCATTCTAGTTCGTGAATTTGCCATTGGTATGGGGCCCAAGATTTTTTCCCATATCGGTAAGGATGGCACTGCTTATACCATTCGAATCCTTCCTCTAGGAGGCTATGTTCGTATGGCAGGCTGGGGTGATGATGCGACAGAAATCAAGACAGGAACTCCAGTCAGTTTAACACTTGCCGATGATGGTAAGGTCAAACGGATCAACCTCTCAGGGAAGAAGTTGGATCAAACGTCTCTTCCTATGCAGGTAACTCAGTTTGACTTTGAAGACAAGCTCTTCATTAAAGGCTTGGTCTTGGAAGAAGAAAAGACCTTTGCAGTGGATCATGATGCAACGGTGGTTGAAGAAGACGGAACCGAAGTGCGCATTGCTCCTCTGGATGTACAGTATCAAAATGCTTCTATCTGGGGTAAGCTCATCACCAACTTTGCAGGTCCCATGAATAACTTTATCTTAGGTGTTGTTGTTTTTTGGATCTTGATCTTTTTGCAGGGCGGTGTTAGAGATACTCAGACCAATCTCTTTCATGTCATGCCAGAAGGAGCTTTGGCTAAGGTGGGCGTAGCTGAGACAGCTCAAATCACCAAGGTCGGCTCGCATGAGGTTAAGAATTGGCAAGACTTGACCCAGGCTGTGGAAGCAGATACCAAGGACAAGACAGCCCCGACCTTAGATGTGACCATTTCTGAAAATGGTAGCGAAAAACAAGTCACGGTGACTCCAGAAGAGAATCAAGGACGTTATATTCTTGGGGTTCAACCGGTAGTCAAGTCAGACTTTCTATCCATGTTTGTTGGTGGATTTACAACTGCAGCTGACTCAGGACTTCGTATCCTTTCGGCTTTGAAAAACTTGATTTTCCATCCAGATTTGAACAAACTCGGCGGACCCGTTGCCATTTTTAAGGCAAGTAGCGATGCTGCTAAAAATGGTCTTGAGAATGTCCTCTATTTCCTAGCTATAATTTCCATCAATATCGGGATTTTTAACTTGATTCCTATCCCGGCTTTGGATGGTGGAAAGATTGTGCTCAATATCCTAGAGGCTATCCGCCGGAAACCCCTTAAACAAGAAATTGAAACCTATGTCACCATGGCTGGTGTAGTTATCATGGTTGTCTTGATGCTAGCTGTGACCTGGAATGACATTATGCGACTCTTCTTTTAGATAATCGAGGAATATTATGAAACAAAGTAAAATGCTAATCCCAACGCTTCGCGAAATGCCAAGCGATGCTCAAGTTATCAGCCACGCCCTTATGTTGCGTGCTGGTTATGTTCGTCAAGTTTCTGCCGGTGTATATTCTTACCTACCACTCGCTAACCGTGTGATTGAAAAGGCTAAGAATATCATGCGCCAAGAGTTTGATAAGATTGGTGCGGTGGAGATGTTGGCTCCTGCACTTCTCAGTGCCGATCTTTGGCGTGAATCAGGTCGTTATGAAACCTATGGTGAAGACCTTTATAAACTGAAAAACCGTGAAAAGTCAGACTTTATCTTAGGTCCGACACACGAAGAAACTTTTACAGCTATTGTTCGTGACTCTGTGAAATCTTACAAGCAATTGCCACTCAACCTTTACCAAATCCAACCGAAATACCGTGATGAAAAACGTCCACGTAACGGACTTCTCCGTACGCGTGAATTTATCATGAAAGACGGCTATAGTTTCCATGCTAATTACGATAGTTTGGATGTGACTTATGACGAGTACAAGGCAGCCTATGAACGTATCTTCACTCGTAGTGGTTTGGACTTCAAGGCCATCATCGGTGATGGTGGCGCCATGGGTGGTAAGGATAGCCAAGAATTTATGGCCATTACACCAGCTCGTACAGACCTTGACCGCTGGGTTGTCTTGGACAAGTCAGTTGCCTCATTTGATGAAATTCCTGCAGAAGTGCAAGAAGAAATCAAGACAGAATTGCTCAAATGGATGGTTTCTGGTGAAGACACCATTGCCTACTCAAGTGAGTCTAGCTATGCAGCTAACTTAGAAATGGCAACAAACGAGTACAAACCAAGCAACCGTGTCGTTACGGAAGAAGAAGTAACTCGAGTGGAAACACCAGGTGTTAAATCTATTGACGAAGTCGCAACCTTCCTTAACATCCCAGAAGAACAAACAATCAAAACCCTCTTCTACATGGCAGATGGTGAGCTTGTTGCAGCCCTTCTAGTTGGAAATGACCAACTCAATGAAGTTAAGTTGAAAAACCACTTGGGAGCAGATTTCTTTGACATTGCGAGCGAGGAAGAAGTAGCAAGTGCTGTTCAAGCCGGCTTTGGTTCACTTGGCCCAGTTGGTTTGCCAGAAAATGTGAAAATCATTGCAGACCGTAAGGTGCAAGATGTTCGCAATGCTGTTGTAGGGGCTAATGAAGATGGCTACCACTTGACGGGTGTGAATCCAGGTCGTGACTTTACTGCAGAATATGTAGATATCCGCGAAGTTCGTGAGGGTGAAATTTCCCCAGACGGACAAGGTGTCTTAAACTTCGCCCGTGGTATTGAGATCGGTCATATTTTCAAACTCGGAACTCGCTACTCAGCAAGTATGGGCGCAGATGTTTTGGACGAAAATGGCCGTGCTGTGCCAATAATCATGGGTTGTTACGGTATCGGTGTTAGCCGTCTCCTTTCAGCCGTTATGGAGCAACACGCTCGCCTCTTTGTCAATAAAACGCCAAAAGGCGAATACCGTTATGCTTGGGGAGTTAACTTCCCTAAAGAATTAGCACCATTTGATGTGCACTTGATTACTGTCAATGTCAAAGATGAAGAAGCGCAAGCCTTGACAGATAAACTTGAAGCAAGCTTGATGGGAGCTGGTTACGAAGTCTTGACAGACGACCGTAACGAACGTGTCGGAGTGAAGTTTAGCGATAGTGACTTGATTGGGTTGCCAATCCGTATTACTGTTGGGAAGAAAGCAGCTGACGGTATTGTAGAAGTTAAGATCAAGGCGACTGGTGACACCATCGAAGTTCATGCAGACAACTTGCTTGAAACGCTTGAAATCCTCAGCAAGAAATAAAAACTATAATCAGAAGAAAAACAAGGCAAAAATGTAACTAGTTTTTACCTTGTTTTTTCTATATAATGAGAGTGAAGAATACATCATCAAGTTAAGAGGTATAATAATGTTAAAATTTCCAAAGGATTTTGTCTGGGGTTCCTCTACTTCTGGACCACAGACAGAAGGTCGTGTACCTGGTGACGGCAAGGGATACAATCTCTGGGATTATTGGTTCCAAGTAGAGCCAAATCGTTACTACAATGGAATTGGACCTGATAAAACATCGACTTTTTACGAAAACTGGGAAAAGGATATTGAGCTTTTGGTAGAGACTGGGCATACAGCCTTCCGAACTTCTATCCAGTGGTCTCGTATTTTTCCGCAAGGTCGTGGAGAGATCAATCCGCAAGGGGTGGCTTTCTACCGTCAGGTTTTTGAGGCTATTAAGGCCAAGGGGATTCGTCTCTTAGTCAATCTCTATCACTTCGACCTGCCTTTTGCCCTTCAAGAAGCTGGTGATGGCTGGGAAAATAAGGCAACTGTCAAGGCTTATGAAGACTATGCTCGTTTTTGTTTTGAGACTTACGGTGACTTGGTAGACCAATGGATTACCTTTAATGAACCCATCGTCCCCGTAGAATTTGGTTATTTTTATGATGCCCATTATCCTCACAAGGTGGATGCCAAAGCAGCGGTTAAGGTTGCCTATCATACGCAACTGGCTAGTAGTCTTGCGGTTAAGGCCTGTCATGAGATTCTGCCTGGCTCTAAGATTGGAATTGTACTTAACTTGACACCAGCCTATCCACGTAGCCAGCATCCTGCGGATGTCAAGGCTGCGCGCATTGCCGACCTCTTCCAAGCTCAATCTTTCCTAGATCCGTCTGTCTTGGGAGCTTATCCAGAGGAATTGGTGGAAATTTTAGCTGAGCATGATTTGCTGCCAGAGTACACTGTTGAAGAGTTAGAACTCATTCGCGAGAACATAGTTGATTTCCTTGGAGTCAACTACTACCAACCTTTGCGCGTTATGGCGCCACGTTTTGCTAAACATCCAGACAGTCCCCTCTTGCCAGAACATTTTTACGAGCCTTATATCATGCCGGGCCGTAAAATCAATCCTCACCGAGGTTGGGAAATCTACGAGCAGGGGATTTATGATATCGCTCAAAATATCAAAGAAAATTATGGTAATATTGAGTGGATGTTGACAGAGAATGGTATGGGTGTTGAAGGGGAAGAAAAATTCCGTCAAGATGGGATGATTCAAGATGATTACCGTATTGACTTTGTCAAAGGACATCTTCGTGAACTTCACCGTGCGATTGAAGATGGAGCCAACTGTAAAGGATACTTAATATGGACCTTTATTGACTGCTGGTCATGGCTCAACAGTTATAAAAACCGCTATGGTCTAGTTGAGCTCGACTTAGAAACGCAAGAACGCCGCTTGAAAAAATCAGGCCACTGGTTCAAGGAACTCAGCGACCATAATGGATTTTAAGAATAAAAAGAGTGAGATAGTGTTCATCTCACTTTTTATTACAATATCATCACCAAAGTCCCAATCGTAATCAGGATACAGCCAATAATTGTTTTAAACGTCAGGATATCTTGTAGGAAGAAAAAGGCTAGAACGAGGGTAATGACGAGACTGAATTTATCGACAGCAGATACCTCAGTCGCATTGCCCATCTGCAAGGCCTTGTAATAGCAGAGCCAGGAGGCGCCAGTGGCTAAACCAGATAAGATGAGAAAGAGCCAACTTTTTCTACTGATATTGACAATTTCGGTCTGGCTATTGGTCGAGAAAACCATGCCCCAGGCCATAAGAATGACGACGACCGTACGAATAGCAGTTGCTAGATTGGATGGAACTCCCTCAATCCCAATCTTGGCTAAAATTGACGTTAGGGCTGCAAAGATAGCAGATAAAAGTGCGAAGAAAAACCACATAGCAAATACCTCCTCTTTTTATTATAAGTAATTGATGCTGACTTGTCAGGTATCAAGTGAAATCTTGATAAAATACCAGATAGAAAAACTATACCAATTTTTATCCTTGACAAGTGAGAAAAACAAGTATATACTGTCTTTGCTGATTCTGTAAAAGGAAAATCAGACTATACCAATTTAAGGAGAAAGCACAGCTAGTCTGTGTCGTATATACTATGTGTGGAATTGTTGGTGTTGTTGGAAACACAAATGCAACTGATATTTTAATTCAAGGGCTTGAAAAGCTCGAATACCGTGGTTATGATTCTGCGGGGATTTTTGTCCTAGGTGGTGCTGAAAATCATCTAGTCAAGGCTGTCGGTCGTATCGCAGAATTATCTGCTAAGACAGCTGGTGTTGAGGGAACAACTGGTATCGGTCATACGCGTTGGGCAACTCATGGGAAACCAACGGAAGATAACGCTCACCCACATCGCTCTGAGACTGGACGTTTTGTCTTGGTTCACAATGGAGTGATTGAGAACTATCTTGAAATCAAGGAAGAATACCTTGCAGGTCACCACTTCAAGGGGCAAACAGATACGGAAATCGCAGTGCACTTGATTGGGAAATTTGCAGAAGAAGATGGCCTCTCAGTTCTTGAAGCTTTCAAAAAAGCTCTTCACATCATCCGTGGTTCTTATGCCTTTGCCTTGGTTGACTCGCAAGATCCTGAAGTCATCTACGTGGCTAAGAATAAATCACCACTTTTGATTGGTCTTGGAGATGGCTACAATATGGTCTGCTCAGATGCTATGGCTATGATTCGTGAGACCAACCAATACATGGAAATTCATGACCAAGAGTTGGTAATCGTCAAGGCTGATAGCGTCGAAGTTCAAGACTATGATGGTAACAGTCGTGAGCGTGCTAGCTACACTGCTGAGCTCGACTTGTCAGATATCGGTAAGGGGACTTATCCTTACTACATGCTCAAGGAAATCGACGAGCAACCAACGGTTATGCGTAAACTCATCCAAGCCTACACGGATGAGGCAGGTCAAGTTGTCGTAGATCCAGCTATCATCAAGGCTGTTCAAGATGCAGACCGCATCTATATCCTTGCAGCTGGAACATCGTACCACGCAGGATTTGCTTCTAAGAAGATGTTGGAAGAATTGACAGATACACCAGTAGAACTTGGAATCTCATCTGAGTGGGGCTACGGTATGCCACTTCTCAGCAAGAAACCGCTCTTCATCTTTATCAGCCAGTCTGGTGAAACAGCTGACAGCCGTCAGGTTTTGGTTAAGGCTAATGAAATGGGAATTCCGAGTTTGACAGTGACAAACGTGCCAGGTTCAACTCTTTCACGTGAAGCCAACCATACCATGCTTCTTCACGCGGGTCCTGAAATTGCCGTAGCATCAACAAAGGCCTATACGGCACAAATCGCAGCCCTTGCCTTCCTTGCAAAAGCAGTTGGAGAAGCAAACGGCAATGCCAAAGCGCAAGCCTTTGACCTGGTTCATGAGTTGTCAATCGTAGCTCAGTCTATCGAATCAACTCTTTCTGAGAAAGAAAACATTGATGCCAAGGTTCGAGAGCTTCTTGAAACAACTCGCAACGCTTTTTACATTGGACGTGGTCAAGACTACTATGTAGCCATGGAAGCCAGTCTCAAACTCAAAGAGATTTCTTACATCCAATGTGAAGGCTTTGCGGCAGGAGAACTCAAGCACGGAACCATTGCCTTGATTGAAGAGGGGACACCTGTCTTGGCCCTCTTGTCAGATCCAGTCCTTGCTAACCACACTCGTGGAAATATCCAGGAGGTCGCAGCCCGTGGTGCTAAGGTACTTACAATCGCAGAAGAAAATGTTGCCAAAGAGACAGATGATATCGTTCTTACGACTGTCCACCCTTACCTCTCACCAATCTCAATGGTCGTACCAACGCAATTGGTCGCTTACTTTGCAACCCTCCACCGTGGACTCGATGTGGACAAACCACGTAACCTTGCTAAGTCAGTAACAGTAGAATAAACCAAGAAAGTCTAGTTCATCTAGGCTTTTTCTAATGAGCAAATCCATTGAAAGTAAAACTAATTAGTGATAAAATACTCTAAAAACTAAAAGAGATAGCGAGGAAACAGTATGGTAGAATTAGGAATTTCAACATTTGGTGAAACAACCGCTCTGGAAGCGACTGGGCAGATTTACAGTCATGATGAACGCATTCGTCAGTTGGTGGCAGAAATTGAGCTGGCTGATAAGGTTGGTTTGGATGTGTACGGGATTGGGGAGCATCATCGGGAGGACTTTGCGGTATCGGCGCCAGAGATTATTCTTGCAGCTGGGGCAGTCAATACCAAAAAGATTCGTTTGACTAGTTCGGTCAGCATTCTCTCGAGTATGGATCCGATTCGCTTGTTCCAACAATATGCTACCATCGATGCCTTGTCAAATGGACGGGCAGAGATTATGGCAGGTCGTGGTTCATTTACCGAATCCTTCCCTCTGTTTGGCTATGACTTGAAAGACTATGAAGCTCTTTTTGATGAAAAGTTAGACCTGCTTCAGCTGGCAAATGAAAGCACCAAAGTGAACTGGCAGGGACAATTGACTCAAAGCATCGCTGGAAAAGAAGTCTATCCTCGTCCTGTTCAGGACAAATTGCCATTGTGGGTGGCGACAGGAGGTCATGTAGAGTCAACAGTGAAGATTGCTCAGGCGGGGTTGCCGATTGTCTATGCCATTATCGGTGGCAATCCACGTTATTTTAAAAAGCTGATTCAAGCTTATCGTGAGATTGGTAGGGAAGCCGGTCATGCGGAGAAAGACCTGAAAGTGGGTGCTCATTCTTGGGGCTGGATTTCGGAAGATGGCGAGCAGGCTGTCAAAGATTATTTCCATCCGACCAAGCAAGTGGTGGATGCAATTTCCAAGGACCGTCCGCACTGGCAGGAGTTGACCTATGAGCAATATTTGGAGCAAGTTGGACCAAATGGTGCCATGTTTGTGGGCAATCCAGATCAGGTGGCAGAAAAATTGATTCGCATGATTGAGGATTTAGACTTGGACCGTTTCATGCTCCATCTACCGCTTGGTTCTATGCCACATGATCAAGTTTTGAGAGCTATTGAACTCTTCGGCACACAAGTGGCTCCAAAAGTACGAGCATACTTTGCCATGAAAGAGGGGTTATAAAAAAATTCAATCAGTTGAGTCGATTGGTGAGGAACACCCATGGATTCAGCAACAGGTGGAAGTGGTACAAGTGATAGAGCATACTATCTAGTGGAATATATACTAGTTTATACCAAGTACAAGATAAAATAGTAAAAAAGACGATTTCCGCTTGGAAATCGTCTTTTTTGATATTCTCACAAATACGATATCTTGTGGTTGGTGTAAACTGGTAGATAGCTCTCTTATTTTATTTATCAAAACCTTGTAAGTTTTTTTGTCGCTCTTCAGTTTGACCCTTGGCATCCAATTTATTACCATTGTAAACAGTGCTTTCCCATGATCCGTACATTGGGTTAGGGAAAATGATGAATTTCTCACCAAACTCTTTTTGTAATTCCTCTAATTTTTGGTTGCGCTCAGTTTCAGAGGTCTTTGAAAACTCTGCAAAGTCCACAAGATTGTCTCCTAGTAGCATGACTAAGTTGGTTTTTTCTTGGACTGCTTGTCTACGACCTTCTTTAGATTTGACGCCTTTTTCTAAGAACATGAGATGATCGCGGCTTTGTACAGGAATTCCTTCGTTTTCTAGGTTTTTGATCGTATCATCTACCTGATCTATCGTGCGGTCAGATACATAGTAAATTTGGACACCGTTTTGGTCTGCAAATTGGAGAAAGTCTTTAGCACCTGGTACAGCCTTGGCTGCGGCTTTTTTTACCCAGACATCCCAGTTTTCTGGGGTAAATGCTGTTCCGTCTTTGACATTTTGCGCTTGATAAGGGCTATTGTCTAATACAGTTTCGTCCAAGTCCAAAACGATAGAGTAGGGTTTATCTGTCTGTGTTTTTAGTAGTTCTTTCAAACGATCAGTAGCGACATTGTAACCTTGTAGATAGAGTGCCTTGGTTTCAGCTGCTTTTTGATACCAAAGAGTTGACATAGTATTTTCTCTTGAACGCAACTGATCATAGGTCATTGTAACCTGATTATCAGATGTACTACTTTGTGTTGTCTGTGAATTTGCCGAATTTGTACCACAGCCAGTCAGTAAAATGACGGAAGTAAGTGTAGAAGCAATTGTAATGGTAACTTTGGATATTTTCATAATCCCATCCTCCTAATAATAGTCTATTAATATTGTAGCGTTTTCATGGGATTTGTGCAAGGAAATACCGAGAGAAAAGAAATTTTTCAGTAGTAATTTGGTATTAGGATAAAATTATGTACTTAATTTGGGAATGAAGATGGATATAAAAAAATTCAATCGGCTTGATAGAAAATCTATATCAGCTTCTTTTTGGAAAATAGATGAAAATAAAGTGAATCTTTGAAAGGCTAGTAACATCAAGCTTTTTAGGGATTTTTTTCTTTATAGATATAAAAATTTCCAATCGAGTTGATAGTCAATATATATTGGGAAAAGGGGAAAAGGAGTGGTAAGATGGTTTCAATCCAAATGGAAGGAGAAAGGTATGGCGAGTAAAAGAGAGCTAGTCTTTAGAGCGATTCGAGGCGATGAAGTGGAAAGAGTTCCTGTGGGATTTTGGTTTCATTTTGTAACACTCGAAGAAAAGGAGCAGGGATTAAATAATCCACGTATCTTTCAAAAAAGTGTTGATGGGCATCACAATTATGTGGAAAGGATTCGTCCTGATTTTGTCAAAATTATGAGCGACGGTTTTTTCCTTTATCCAAGTAATGTCTATCGTCCTAAGATTGCAAGCATTCAGGAGCTGACTTCTATTGAGTCGATTGGTGAGGAACACCCATGGATTCAGCAACAGGTGGAAGTGGTACAAGCGATTCGAGAGACCTTTACCGAAGAGATTGCTTCTTTCTACAATATCTTTTCGCCTATCTCCTACCTCAAGCGTTGGTTCCGTACAGAAACTTCTCGAGGAGATAGGGAAGTGGCTGACCTATTGCTTGAAAATCCTGAGCAACTCAGATCTATTCTAGATGTGATTGCAAGAGATATTGCTATCCTAACTCAGAAAATCATCCAGCAAGGTGGAGTTGATGGGATTTATCTCAGCACCCAGGAAATTCAAGATGAGCGCATCACACCAGAACTCTACCAAACCTATATCGAACCGAGCAATATAGCGATTTTGGAGGCAGCCAATCAGGTTGGTGGGACCAATATCCTCCATATCTGTGGTTTTGAAGGTGCGAGCAATGATGTGACGATATTTAAGGACTATCCAGCTCAAGTGGTCAACTGGGCGACCCACCATGAGGATGTTAGTTTGACACAGGGGCAAGAGTTGTTTCCAGGCAAGGCCGTTTTAGGTGGATTTGAAAACGGCAAGAAAAGCTTGCTTTATCAAGGTTCCAAGGCGGAATTGCAAGATGAAACAAGACGGTTGCTGGCTGAAGCTGGTAATAAAGGCGTTCTTCTGGGAGCTGACTGTACTGTTCCAGATGACTTTGACTTAGAGAGGTTGGACTGGATTCGGCAGGCAGCTGTTCTCTAAAAGGAGGAGCTATGAAAAGTAAAAGATGGGGAATCTTCATTGCAGTTGTCGGTTTGCTGGCTTTGGTTGCCATAAGCGTCGTAAAAAATGGGCACTGCAAAAATGGAGAGAGATGTCGTGGAGTTCAGGATTTTTCCAAGTCCAGTCTTCCCTTTCTACGCTCGAATGATATCGCAAGCAGTTTATTAGTTGAAAAAGTAAGAAATGGAGAATAAGAATGTCAGAAAAAAAAGAATGGGTTTTAAAAGCATTTAGAGGTGAAAAGGTTGATCGTGTGCCAGTTGGTTTTTGGCACCATTTCACATCCGAAGACGAATGGCTACACGGTTTCTCAAATCCAGTCATTATCGAGAAGAATATCGAGGGCCATAAGCGCTTTATACGAGAAATTCAGCCAGACTTTATCAAGTTAATGAGTGATGGCTACTTTGCTTATCCAAATCCAGCGATTGCCAAAGGCAAATCACTTCAAGAATTGGCGACCATTCAACCACTCGGACCAGAGCACGCTTGGATAAAAGAGCAGGTGGCCTTGGTTCAGAAAATCAAGCAAGAGTTTACAGAAGATATCGTTGCGATTTACAATATTTTTGCTCCTGTGACCTATCTCAAGTGGCTACTGGGGGAAGTGTCTGGTGGCGATGACCTCATTGCAGATTTTCTGGTGGAAGATCCTAAAGCTCTTAAGAAGGTGTTGGATGTGATTGCAGAGGATATTGCGAGTCTCAGCCGAGCTGTTATCGAAGAGGCTGGTGCTGATGGAATCTACCTCAGCGTGCAGAGTATCCAAGATCAACGAGTGTCGGCAGCAGATTATCAAGCCGTCATTGCCCCTAGCGAGATAACGGTTCTGGAAGCAGCTAGTGCTGTTGGTGGAGTCACAGTTCTTCATATCTGTGGCTACGAGGGAGCGCGAAATGATATTCACCTTTTTGCAGACTATCCAGCCCAAGTCTTTAACTGGGCTGTAGGACCAGAGGGAATCACTCTCAAGGAAGGTCGTGAGATTTTCAAGGGACGTACGGTTCTTGGAGGATTTGAAAATGGCAAGACAGGCTTACTGTATACTGGTAGCAAGGATGCCATTCAGGCTGAAGCAAAGAAACTAGTTGCAGAAGCTGGGGAACAGGGCTTGGTACTTGGGGCAGATTGTACCATTCCAAGTGATATCGCAGTTGAACGTATCCAGTGGGTGAGAGAAGCGCTTGAAAACTAAAGGAGAAAAAGATGAGTAAAAAAGCATGGATTATCGGTGGTGTAGCAGTGGTTGCAGTAATTGGGGCAACGATTATCGGGAGAAGTTTAGCTGGTGCTCCAGCCAAGGATGGAGAAATGGCTTCGTCTGCTGAAGTTATAACCTTGAAGGTTGCCCATACACAAAACTATGTACCTTATGACTTTGTCAATGAAAAAGGGGAATCAGATGGTTATGAGGTAGCTGTTTTGAAGGCTGTTGATGAGAAGTTGGCAAACTATCAATTTGAATATACGGGTACCAGTGATGATGACCTCTTGATTGGTCTGGAATCAGGTAAGTATGACATCGGAACCAAGGGAGCTTGGTACACAGATGAACGAGCTAAAAAGTTTGTCATTCCATCTGAACCAGTCGGAGCGAGCATCATCGGATTTACTGTCAGAAAAGAAGATGAACAGAAATACAAAACCATTGATGACTTTGCTAAGAATAAAGGGAAATTGGTTCCCATCTCTCCACAGAATGCTCAATGGAATGTTATCACCAGCTACAATGAAAAACATCAGGATGCACCGATTGAGCTAACAGCAGCTGAATCCTTTAAAGTGGCAGATGCCTATGCCTGGGTCTTAGAAGGACGTTATGACGCCTTCTTTGATATCAAACTGTCCTTTGAAAAAGCAGTTACCGCAGAAGATGGCCCTTACCACCAATATGCGGATAAACTCAGCTGGTTCCCATACAAGGGTATTCCAACTTATCCCTTGATTCACCGTGATGAAAAGGGTGAGAAATTCGCTAAAGAATATGAAAAAGCAATCAAAGAGTTGAAGGAAGATGGCACGCTTGCTAAGCTATCTCAGCAATACTTTAAAGAAGATGTCTTTAGTTACGTAGACAAAGACTAGACCAGAAATTCCAAGACTAGAAAGGGTTTTGCATGGTTTCTTATGATTTTTCCAAGGTCTTTCAGTTTTTGCCAACCTTATGGCAGGCACTTCCTATGACCTTGTCCATTCTCTTTTTTACCACTCTTCTTGGTTCCCTTTTTGGAGGTCTCTTGGCCTGGGCACAAGTAGGAGAAGACAAGAGTTTTGCAGCGATTTCCAAAGGCTATATCTTTACCCTTCGTTGTACACCGCCGATTGTCTTGCTTTTTCTAGTCTTTTATGGCTTGCCAGAATTTCTGAAATGGTGGCTTGGTTTGGACATCAACAACTGGTCTAAAACTATTTTTGTTCTCTTGACGATGATTCTCTTGTTTGCGGCTATTGTTGCCGAGGTTTTCAAGGCGGCCTATCAAGCTATTCCAAAGGGGCAGACAGAGGCCGGGCTTAGTATTGGTTTGACTCCAAGTCAGACTTTTTGGAGAATCATTTTTCCTCAAGCTTTTCAAGTTGCTCTTCCCAATATAACGACCGCTATTCTCAATCTCATGCGGGATGCTGCCTTGGCTTATACGATTGGTTTTGTTGATGTTATGGGGGCAGGCAATCTCTTGATTAGTCGCAATTTAGGGAACTACTCTCTGGAAACCTATACGGCAGTTGCGCTTCTTTACTGGGGGATTGCCTTGGTTATTTCTAGCTTGAGTCGTTTGCTTGAGAAGTCTTTGGAAACAAAAGGGAGGTAAGAAATGGATATAGACTATATTGTAAAGACCTTTCTGGAGACCTTGAAGGGTGTGCCAATCACCTTGATTATCATGATTGTGGCTATGGTCTTAAGCTTTTTACCGGCTCTATTTTTAGCCTTGGGGCAGATTTACAAGGTTCGAGGTGTGAGGAGTTTTTCTCTGGTCTATCTGGCCTTTATCCGAGCGACTCCTCCGATTTTATTGATTCTCTTCTTTTATAGTTTGTTTCCAAGCCTGCTGAATCAATTTCTCAAAAGCATAGGAAGTGACTTTGATATTTTCAAGCTTGATCCTCTCTATTATGCCTTTATCATTTATAGTTTGATGACAGTCGGGAGTTTATCGGAGATTTTGCGTTCAGCCATCTTGACGGTGGACAAGGGACAACTAGAGGCAGCGCATGCGATTGGCTTGACTACGACCCAGGCCTATCTAAGGATTGTTTTTCCTCAAGCCTTGCGCTCAGCCTTGCCTAACTTGGCCAATCTGGTGATCAATATCGTCAAAGGGACCTCCCTGGTCTTTGTTATGACTATCAAGGACATCACCGCTATTGCTCGTGTAGAAGCGTCCTACGGTTACCAGTATTTTGAGTCTTATTTTGTGATCTTTTTGCAGTATATTTTGATCTGTGGTTTGATTCAGTGGGGCTTCTCCCTACTGGAAAAAGGCTATGTGAAAAAAGAAAAAAGTGCAAAAGCATCTAGCGCGCGTTTCGTATAGGAGGACAGGATGTTACAAGTAGAACATATCGCAAAAACATTTGGTGAGAGGCAGGTCTTGGAGGATGTCAATCTTCAGGTTAACCAAGGGGATGTCGTCGTTATTTTAGGACCATCAGGTTCGGGGAAAACGACCTTTCTCCGTTGTCTTAATCACTTAGAAAAAGCTGACAGTGGCCGTTTGACCTTGGCAGGAAAGACCTATGACTTATCCAAATTGAGCAAGAAAGACATTCTAGAAATTCGCCAAAAAACAGCCTTTGTTTTCCAACACTACAATCTCTTTGCAAACAAAACTGCTCTGGAAAATATTCTAGAAGGCCTAATCGTGGCTCGTAAAGTTCCCAAGGAAGAAGCGCTCAAACGTGCAGAATCTGCCTTGGAAAAAGTTGGTTTACTGGCCTACAAAGACTACTACCCTTCACAACTATCTGGAGGGCAACAACAACGAATAGGAATTGCGCGTGCTATTGCCGTCAAACCCGAGGTCATTTTGCTAGATGAACCAACATCAGCACTAGACCCTGAGTTGGTTGGAGATGTTTTGGATGTTCTGAAACAGTTGGCGGGAGAAGGTGTGACCATGGTGGTCGTCACGCATGAGATGGGATTTGCTAGAGATGTCGCCAACCACGTTATTTTCATGGATGGAGGCCGTATCGTAGAGGAGAACAATCCCCACGATTTCTTTAGTCGTCCACAAGAAGAACGAACCAAGCAGTTTCTGGCTCGTATCTTATCAGACGCTAGCTATAGTGTAGAATATATGATTTGATAGCTAAGTGTATCATAAAAACAACACCCCATGACTAGAAGATTCTTCTAATCATAGGGTGTTTTTCTATAGGAGGGCTAGGTTATACTCTTCGAAAATCTCTTTAAACCTCGTCAGCTTCGCCTTATCTACAACCTCAAACCAGTGTTTTGAGCAGCCTGTGGCTAGCTTTCTAGTTTACTCTTTGATTTTCATTGAGTATCAGTTCTCTTTCTTGTTTTTTATCAACCATCCAAGTCCGAGAAGGGCAAGGATACTGAATCCAGCAAGGGCAAGAAGTGATTTGCTCTCAGTTCCTGTGTTTGGAAGGAGGTTCTGAGAGTGAGCCTCTGCAGCAGTTTCTTGAGTTTCAGGATTAGCTACTAGGTTTTGATCTTGGCCTTGTTCTGGTTCAACTTCCAAGCTAGAAAGATTAAACTCTGGTTTTTCTTCCACAGCTGGGGCGACAATGGCACCACCTTGAGACAAGCGGAGAACAACGGCAGTGAGAGCGTTCAATTTTAAGCCTTTTTCAGTCCATTCGAGACCTTGAGGTTTAGTGATTCCTACTGGTCCGGCTTGATTTTCATCTGCCAGGACTTCAGCCTTTCTCAAGTGAGCAAATGCAGTTCCTAGAGTAAATTCACGAGCCTTATCATCCGCATTGACAAAGACAGCGTAGATATCACCGTTTGGAGCAGTGATTTGGTAGCCGATGGTCACATCTTCTTTTTCAACGCCATTTTGTCCTGGAACAGTAATGAGGTGGACGCGCTCCTTGATATCTTGCAGACTCTTGAGTCGGAAAGCGTCTGTAGATTGACGAAGGGCGATCAATCCTTTCATATAGTTACGGCTCTTGACATTTTCAGGATAAGCTTTGCCATCAGTTGCTTTGGTCCAATCAAACTTGTTGACAGCATCACTAGAGTCGTAAGAGTCATGGATAAAGTAAGGATAGACAAATGGCTTGCCGTCCTTGTCACGTAACAAGTGAGACTTGTTTGGAACCTTATCCTCTGAGACAGGAGTCTTGTAGGCTGGATCAAGGAATTGTTTGGTACGTCCGTATTCCTGACCAGAGTGGATAAAGGGAGTTCCTTGAGCAGTCAAGACCATGAGGTTTCCAAGTCGCAAACGGCGATGGATTTCAGCATAGTTCTCAGCCTTGCTTGGGTCTTTTTTGATAGACTGGGCAATGATGTCAAAGAGGGTCAAGTTATCATGGGCTGCGATATACTGGATAACATCTCCAGGGTTGTCTGCTTCAAAGTTAGTTGGTTGAGCAATCAGATTTTTAAAGATGGTATTGATATCGCGTTTTCCACCTGTGATAAAGGCAGGTTGACCTTCGTTTGGATAGCCAGACTTGAGGTTGTTACGGATGTCGTCTGAAAAGACAGCGACAGTATCTGTTTTCTTCATCCAAGACTGGTCAGCAGGTTGTACAGGCGTATTTTCATCGCCTGTATAGGTTCTCCAGCCTTCACCTAGCATGATAAGATTTGGATTGAGGGCGCGTGCAGCCTTGTAAGCTTCTTCGATAGAAGCCGCATCGTGGTCACCCATCATATCGAAGCGGAAACCATCCACTTTGTAGGTTTCAACCAGATACTTGATAGAGTCTACCAAGACACGTTTAGACATGTAGTGGGTAGTTCCCAAACGGCCGCCTCCGAAGCTAGTACGTGGAGTTCCGTCTGCGTCCATAAAGTGATAGTAGTTTGGCTCAATATCTTCAAAAATATCAACGTTGGCAGTATGGTTGTAGACCACGTCCAGGATAGCCCCCATGCCACGTTTGTGGATTTCGTTGATGAGATTTTTGAATTCTGCGATACGTTTTTCTGGATCCTTAGGATCGCTTGAGTACATACCAGTCAAGGAGAAGTAGTTTTGAGGGTCATATCCCCAGTTGTAGTTGCTGTTGCTTGAAGCGTAGGCAGACAAACGTTCATGGTTTTTCAATTCATTGACAAAGTAGTAAGACAAGACTGGAAGGAGCTGGATGTGGGTCACACCCAAGTCTTTGAGATAGTCCAGTTTTTCGATAAAGGCTTCAAAGGTACCAAATGGCTTGGTCAAGTCTTTTGCGATGGCAGGATCCGAAGTGAAGTCACGTACATGAGCTTCATAGATAACGGCATCTTCACGTGATTTGAAGTTACGAATCTTTCCATAGGTCAAGTCTTGCGGACCTAACTTCGCTGGATCGACAAAGGCAGCTTTAGCGACCTTATGAGCGGCATCTGTTTTTGCTAGGTCACTGTTCCAAGCCGCTAATGATTTGGCATAAGGGTCAAGAACGAGGACAGTTTTACCTTGGCGCTCGATTTGGTAGTGGTAGTAGTAGCCAGTGTAGTTGCTGATACCGAGACCAGAGTTTGCATCCAGAGTTTGTTTCCAGGTTCCTTTTTCTCCTTTTTCAAGGGCGACAGTTCCAACTACTTTTTCAGGGTCTTTCTTGTCATAGACAACAACGGAAACCTTATCAGCACTTGGAGACCAGAGGGTGAGGTCAACACGCTTGCCATCTTCTTTTAGAGTTGCGCCGAGTGGACCATCGTAACTGTAGGATTCATCCTTGAGGCGCCAGCTTGAACGTGTGGTAAAGCGGTCTGAATTGTAGCTGACAGTGTAAGGGTGTTGAGTGTCAGAGAAGTCGCCGATATAGGTCACTTTTTTACCTGCCTCATCCACTTCCACGTCTGTGATAGTTACTTTATTCCCTTGGTAATCAGTGATGCTGGAGTGTTTGAGGATGTCGTCTTTCTTAGCTCCAACTAGGGTAGAAAAACTGCTTTCGATACGAGATTTAGCCACGTGTTGGGCACCAGTCATACGGATATCGTGAACGTAGTAGGGGTTGGTGTAGATGGTTTCGTCATCATCTTTGAGGAAAATCTGACTGTGATTTTTTAGATCAGTGAATTTATAATCTTCTTTTCTGATTTTCACATCATCGCCTTTCTTGCTTTCGTCTAGTAATAAAAATCCAAATTCTCTCGCAGCTTCATTGAGTGGGATATCAATGTAACGGCCATATTTTCCAGTTGCTGTAAAGTCAGTACCGTCAGGCCATTCTCCACTGCTTGGGTTTTTGACATCGCCCCAATACCAAAGAGATTTTTTGTCATAGTTGCCATCGGTGCGGTAGTAGTTGACACGGACTGTTCCCGCTGGCTGAGGACGGTAGTTGTATACCTTATAGTTTTCATCTAGCCAAGCCTCGTTCATTTTTGGAGAAAGGCGCTCTACCGAACGGTCCCCTGTCAGGTTATCCCCTTTAGTATTGTTGATGAGGAAGCTGACTTTCTTAGCTTGATCATTCTTAAGTTTGACATCGAGATAATAGCCATAGTCATCTTTCTTGGCATCCTTGAAGGACTTGGCTCCATTGGGCCAGTTTTCAGAAGGTTTTTCAACATCGTCCCAAGTCCAAAGGCCTTGAGAATCCTTGTTTTCCTCAGGGAGTTTTTTCACATGGATGCGGAAGTAGTTATCTTCGATTGGTTCTTCAGAACTAGTGTCTGCTTGTGGTTTTTGATCAGAATTTGGCGTCGAAGTGCTAGTATCTACTTTCTCTTCCTTGCTGTTGGGCTGGCTTGCAGTAGCATCTTCTGTTTTGGGTGTTTCTGGCGCTGTAGTAGTTTCCACAGCTGGAGCTTCTTTTTTAGAATCAAGGGAAGCGTTTGCATTCTTTTGTTCAGAAATAGGCATTTCCTTTTGAGTTTGACTCGTTTCAGTCTCATTAGGAGCCTGGGTCATGGCGCTGGTATTTTCCTGAGTTTGAGGCAGGTTTTCGTTGGCCGAAATAGTTGGCATTGCAGCAGAAAGCAGGATAATGCTGGCACCAATAAGGACAGAACCAGTTCCGTTCTTCAAGGAACGGATACCGTAAATCATTTTTTTCTCAGTTTGAGATGGGATCTTTTTCATCACAATTCTCCTTGTGTAGTTGTTCCCTATCAGTATAGCACGAGGTAAACATTAGTGCAAGCGTTTTCCTAAATTTTAAGAGAAAATATAATGCTTCATTCTCTTGAAATTTTAAAATAATATATAGGAAAAGATTGTTTAAAAAATAGTAAAAAAACCTTGAAAAATCTAGCTAAATAAGGTATAATATGAATAATCATTTGTCGTAGGTTTTGTCTGAAATATTGTCCAGACAAGGCTCACAGCAGTTAAATCTTCTGAAAAAGTCAGATTTAGCTGCTCTTTTTGTGCTTTTTTTCAGGTTTTTGAGTGCTTGTAACAAAAATTTAAAGATTCTGAAAATTCATCAAAGGGACACGGTGATAGGGGTTTTTAAAACCATATGACGATTAGAAAAGCCTGATTGACAAGGCTTGGAATTTATTTACAAAGGAGAATCATCTTGGCAGGACATGACGTTCAATACGGGAAACATCGTACCCGTCGTAGTTTTTCAAGAATCAAAGAAGTTCTTGACTTACCAAATTTGATTGAAATTCAAACGGATTCATTCAAAGATTTCCTAGATCACGGTCTTAAGGAAGTATTTGAAGATGTATTGCCAATTTCAAACTTCACAGACACAATGGAGTTGGAATTTGTTGGCTATGAAATCAAGGAACCAAAATACACGCTCGAAGAAGCACGTATCCACGATGCTAGCTACTCAGCACCAATTTTTGTAACCTTCCGCTTGATCAATAAAGAAACAGGCGAAATCAAGACCCAAGAAGTCTTCTTTGGTGATTTCCCAATCATGACCGAAATGGGTACTTTCATCATCAATGGTGGTGAACGTATTATCGTTTCTCAGTTGGTTCGCTCGCCAGGTGTTTACTTTAATGACAAAGTAGACAAGAACGGTAAAGTGGGCTACGGTTCAACTGTCATCCCTAACCGTGGAGCTTGGTTGGAACTGGAAAGCGACTCAAAAGACATCGCTTATACTCGTATCGACCGTACTCGTAAGATTCCATTTACGACTTTGGTTCGTGCCCTTGGTTTCTCAGGTGATGATGAAATTTTTGACATCTTTGGTGACAGCGAATTGGTTCGCAATACTGTTGAAAAAGATATCCACAAGAATCCAATGGACTCTCGTACAGACGAAGCCTTGAAAGAAATCTACGAACGCCTTCGTCCAGGTGAGCCTAAAACTGCTGAAAGCTCACGTAGCTTACTTGTGGCACGTTTCTTCGACCCACGTCGCTACGATTTGGCAGCTGTTGGTCGTTACAAGATCAATAAAAAACTCAACGTTAAAACACGCTTGCTCAACCAAACCATTGCGGAGCCATTGGTAGACCCTGAAACTGGTGAAATCTTGGTAGAAGCTGGTACCGTTATGACTCGTAGCGTGATCGAGAGTATCGAGCACCACTTGGATGGCGACTTGAATAAGATCGTTTATATTCCAAATGATGCAGCTGTTTTGACAGAACCAGTTGTCCTTCAAAAATTCAAGGTTGTTGCTCCAACGGACCCAGACCGTGTTGTAACCATCATCGGAAATGCCAATCCAGACGACAAGGTTCGTGTTGTAACTCCTGCGGATATCCTTGCAGAGATGAGCTACTTCCTCAACTTGGCAGAAGGTATCGGACGTGTGGATGATATCGACCACCTTGGGAACCGTCGTATCCGTGCAGTTGGTGAATTGCTTGCCAACCAAGTACGTCTTGGACTTTCTCGTATGGAACGTAATGTCCGTGAACGTATGTCTGTTCAAGACAATGAAGTTTTAACACCGCAACAAATCATCAATATCCGTCCTGTAACAGCTGCGGTTAAAGAATTCTTTGGTTCATCACAGTTGTCACAGTTCATGGACCAACATAACCCACTTTCTGAGTTGTCTCACAAACGCCGTTTGTCAGCCTTAGGACCTGGTGGTTTGACACGTGACCGTGCTGGATATGAAGTCCGTGACGTGCACTACACTCACTATGGTCGTATGTGTCCAATCGAGACACCTGAAGGACCTAACATCGGTTTGATCAATAACTTGTCATCTTACGGACACTTGAATAAGTATGGATTTGTTCAAACACCATACCGTAAGGTTGACCGTGAAACAGGTGTAGTCACAAACGAAATCGTTTGGTTGACAGCCGATGAAGAAGATGAATTTACTGTAGCGCAGGCTAACTCTCACCTCAACGAAGACGGTACTTTTGCTGAGAAAGTTGTCATGGGACGTCACCAAGGGGTCAACCAAGAGTATCCAGCAGAAGTGGTTGACTACATGGACGTGTCACCAAAACAGGTAGTTGCCGTTGCGACAGCATGTATTCCTTTCTTGGAAAACGATGACTCCAACCGTGCCCTCATGGGTGCCAACATGCAACGTCAGGCTGTGCCTTTGATTGATCCAAAAGCACCTTACGTTGGTACTGGTATGGAATACCAAGCAGCTCATGACTCTGGTGCTGCTGTTATTGCTCAGTATGATGGTAAAGTTACATACGCAGATGCTGACAAGGTAGAAGTACGCCGCGAAGATGGTTCATTGGACGTTTACCACATCCAAAAATTCCGTCGTTCAAACTCAGGTACTGCCTACAACCAACGCACTCTCGTTAAAGTTGGCGATGTTGTTGAAAAAGGCGATTTTATCGCTGACGGACCTTCTATGGAAAAAGGGGAAATGGCGCTTGGACAAAACCCAATCGTTGCCTACATGACATGGGAAGGTTACAACTTTGAGGATGCCGTTATCATGAGCGAACGCTTGGTCAAAGACGATGTCTACACATCTGTCCACCTCGAAGAATACGAATCAGAAACACGCGATACAAAGCTTGGGCCTGAAGAAATTACTCGTGAAATTCCAAACGTTGGTGAAGATGCCCTTAAAGACCTTGACGAAATGGGTATTATCCGTATCGGTGCTGAGGTTAAAGAAGGGGACATCCTTGTCGGTAAAGTCACACCTAAGGGTGAAAAAGACCTTTCAGCTGAAGAACGTCTCTTGCATGCTATCTTCGGCGACAAGTCTCGTGAAGTACGTGATACCTCGCTTCGTGTACCTCATGGTGCCGATGGTGTCGTTCGTGATGTTAAGATCTTTACACGTGCAAATGGTGATGAGTTGCAATCAGGTGTTAACATGCTGGTTCGTGTCTACATCGCTCAAAAACGTAAGATCAAGGTCGGAGATAAGATGGCCGGACGTCACGGAAACAAAGGGGTTGTCTCTCGTATCGTTCCTGTAGAAGATATGCCTTACCTTCCAGACGGAACTCCAGTCGATATCATGTTGAACCCACTTGGGGTGCCATCACGTATGAATATCGGTCAGGTTATGGAACTCCACCTTGGTATGGCAGCCCGTACTCTTGGTATCCACATCGCAACACCAGTCTTTGACGGAGCAAGTTCTGAAGACCTTTGGGATACTGTTAAAGAAGCAGGTATGGATAGCGATGCCAAAACAATCCTTTACGATGGACGTACAGGGGAGCCGTTTGACAACCGTGTATCAGTTGGTGTCATGTACATGATCAAACTCCACCACATGGTTGATGATAAATTGCACGCACGTTCAGTCGGACCATACTCAACCGTTACCCAACAACCACTCGGAGGTAAAGCTCAGTTTGGTGGACAACGTTTCGGTGAGATGGAAGTTTGGGCTCTTGAAGCCTACGGTGCATCAAATGTCCTCCAAGAAATCTTGACTTACAAGTCTGACGATATCAACGGACGTTTGAAAGCTTATGAAGCTATTACAAAAGGAAAACCAATTCCAAAACCAGGTGTTCCAGAATCCTTCCGAGTTCTTGTAAAAGAATTGCAATCTCTTGGTCTTGACATGCGTGTCCTTGACGAAGATGACCAAGAAGTGGAACTTCGCGACTTGGATGAAGGAATGGACGAAGATGTCATCCACGTAGATGACCTTGAAAAAGCCCGCGAAAAAGCAGCCCAAGAGGCTAAAGCAGCCTTTGAAGCTGAAGAAGCAGAGAAAGCAACAAAAGCGGAAGCAACAGAAGAAGCTGCTGAACAAGAATAAGCAGTTCACTTAGAATAGAAAGGGAAGAAATAGTGGTTGATGTAAATCGTTTTAAAAGTATGCAAATCACCCTAGCTTCTCCAAGCAAAGTCCGTTCATGGTCTTATGGAGAAGTCAAAAAACCTGAAACAATCAATTACCGTACCTTGAAACCAGAACGTGAAGGACTCTTTGACGAAGTCATCTTTGGTCCTACAAAGGACTGGGAATGTGCTTGTGGGAAGTACAAACGCATTCGTTACAGAGGAATTGTTTGTGACCGCTGTGGGGTTGAAGTAACGCGTACGAAAGTTCGTCGTGAGCGTATGGGGCACATCGAGTTGAAAGCTCCTGTATCTCACATCTGGTATTTCAAGGGGATTCCAAGTCGTATGGGCTTGACCCTTGATATGAGCCCTCGTGCCCTCGAGGAAGTTATCTACTTTGCGGCTTACGTGGTGATTGATCCGAAGGATACACCACTTGAGCACAAGTCTATCATGACAGAGCGCGAATACCGTGAGCGCTTGCGTGAGTATGGTTATGGTTCATTCGTTGCCAAAATGGGTGCCGAAGCCATCCAAGACCTTTTGAAACAAGTAGATCTTGAAAAAGAAATTGCTGAACTCAAAGAAGAGTTGAAAACAGCTACTGGACAAAAACGTGTCAAAGCCATCCGTCGTTTGGATGTTTTGGATGCCTTTTACAAGTCTGGGAACAAACCTGAATGGATGATTCTCAACATCCTTCCAGTTATTCCACCAGACCTTCGTCCAATGTTGCAGTTGGATGGTGGCCGTTTTGCCTCATCTGACTTGAACGACCTTTACCGCCGTGTTATCAACCGTAACAACCGCTTGGCTCGTTTGCTTGAGTTGAATGCACCAGGTATCATCGTTCAAAATGAGAAGCGTATGCTTCAAGAAGCGGTTGACGCTTTGATTGACAATGGTCGTCGTGGTCGTCCGATTACAGGACCAGGTAGCCGTCCACTTAAATCATTAAGCCACATGCTTAAAGGAAAACAAGGACGCTTCCGTCAAAACTTGCTCGGTAAACGTGTTGACTTCTCAGGACGTTCCGTTATCGCCGTTGGTCCAACTCTTAAGATGTACCAATGTGGTGTACCACGCGAAATGGCTATCGAGCTCTTTAAACCATTTGTGATGCGTGAAATCGTTGCCCGTGACATCGTGCAAAACGTCAAAGCAGCTAAACGCTTGGTAGAACGTGGAGATGAACGTATCTGGGATATCCTTGAAGAAGTAATCAAAGAACACCCAGTGCTTCTCAACCGCGCACCGACCCTTCACCGTTTGGGTATCCAAGCCTTCGAGCCAGTCTTGATTGATGGTAAGGCCCTTCGCTTGCACCCGCTTGTCTGTGAAGCCTACAATGCCGACTTTGACGGGGACCAAATGGCCATCCACGTACCGCTTTCAGAAGAAGCTCAAGCAGAAGCTCGTATCTTGATGTTGGCTGCTGAGCATATCTTGAACCCGAAAGATGGTAAACCAGTTGTTACTCCATCTCAGGACATGGTTTTGGGTAACTACTACTTGACCATGGAAGAAGCTGGTCGTGAAGGGGAAGGAATGGTCTTCAAAGACCGTGACGAAGCGGTTATGGCTTACCGCAATGGTTATGTTCACCTCCATTCACGTGTTGGTATCGCGACAGATAGTCTCAACAAACCTTGGACTGAAGAACAAAAACACAAGGTCTTGCTGACAACAGTTGGTAAAATCCTCTTCAATGACATCATGCCAGAGGGTCTGCCTTACTTGCAAGAACCAACAAATGCTAACTTAACAGAAGGTGTTCCAGCTAAGTACTTCTTGCCACTAGGTGGAGATATCAAGGAAGCTATTCGCAACCTTGAACTTAATCCTCCATTCAAGAAGAAAAACCTTGGGAATATCATCGCCGAAATCTTCAAACGTTTCCGTACGACAGAAACTTCTGCCCTACTTGACCGCATGAAGAATCTCGGATACCACCACTCAACTCTTGCAGGTTTGACAGTGGGTATTGCCGATATCCCAGTTGTTGAAGACAAGGCTGAAATCATCGAAGAATCACACAAACGTGTAGAACAAATCACCAAACAATTCCGTCGTGGTATGATCACAGACGACGAGCGCTACAACGCTGTTACAGCTGAATGGCGTGCAGCCCGTGAAAAATTGGAGAAACGTTTGGTTGCCAACCAAGATCCTAAGAACCCAATCGTTATGATGATGGACTCTGGAGCCCGTGGTAACATCTCAAACTTCTCACAGCTTGCCGGTATGCGTGGTCTGATGGCCGCTCCGAATGGACGTATCATGGAATTGCCAATCCTTTCAAACTTCCGCGAAGGTTTGTCAGTACTCGAAATGTTCTTCTCAACTCATGGTGCCCGTAAAGGTATGACCGATACGGCCCTTAAGACAGCCGACTCAGGTTACTTGACTCGTCGTTTGGTTGACGTTGCCCAAGACGTTATCATCCGTGAGGACGACTGTGGAACAGACCGTGGTCTCTTGATCCGTTCTATCGCAGAAGGAAAAGAGATGATCGAGTCTCTCGAAGAACGTCTCAATGGTCGTTATACTAAAGAAAACTTAGTTAAAA
>NZ_GL732466.1:667336-741417 GCF_000187645.1 Streptococcus sp. C300 | reverse complement strand
AAAATTGGAGAAACGTTTGGTTGCCAACCAAGATCCTAAGAACCCAATCGTTATGATGATGGACTCTGGAGCCCGTGGTAACATCTCAAACTTCTCACAGCTTGCCGGTATGCGTGGTCTGATGGCCGCTCCGAATGGACGTATCATGGAATTGCCAATCCTTTCAAACTTCCGCGAAGGTTTGTCAGTACTCGAAATGTTCTTCTCAACTCATGGTGCCCGTAAAGGTATGACCGATACGGCCCTTAAGACAGCCGACTCAGGTTACTTGACTCGTCGTTTGGTTGACGTTGCCCAAGACGTTATCATCCGTGAGGACGACTGTGGAACAGACCGTGGTCTCTTGATCCGTTCTATCGCAGAAGGAAAAGAGATGATCGAGTCTCTCGAAGAACGTCTCAATGGTCGTTATACTAAGAAAACTGTTAAACATCCAGAAACTGGTGCAGTGATCATCGGTCCAAATGAGTTGATTACAGAAGACAAGGCGCGTGAAATTGTCAAAGCTGGTGTGGAAGAAGTTACTATCCGCTCTGTATTTACATGTAACACTCGTCATGGTGTCTGCCGTCACTGTTACGGTATCAACTTGGCGACTGGTGATGCGGTTGAAGTTGGTGAAGCAGTTGGTACAATTGCTGCCCAATCTATCGGGGAACCTGGTACACAGCTTACAATGCGTACCTTCCACACGGGTGGGGTTGCCTCAAATACCGATATCACTCAGGGTCTTCCTCGTGTCCAAGAAATCTTTGAAGCCCGCAATCCTAAAGGGGAAGCGGTCATCACAGAGGTCAAAGGACAAGTTACAGCTATCGAAGAAGATGCGTCAACTCGTACCAAGAAAGTCTTCGTTAAGGGTGAAACTGGCGAAGGTGAGTACGTGGTACCATTTACAGCACGTATGCGTGTCGAAGTTGGAGACCAAGTCTCTCGCGGTGCGGCATTGACAGAAGGTTCTATCCAACCAAAACGTCTCCTTGCTGTTCGTGATGTCTTGTCAGTTGAAACTTACCTTCTCGGTGAAGTACAAAAAGTTTACCGTAGCCAAGGGGTAGAAATCGGTGACAAACACATCGAGGTAATGGTTCGTCAAATGATCCGTAAAGTTCGTGTCATGGATCCAGGTGACACAGACCTTCTTATGGGTACTCTCATGGACATCAACGACTTTACAGATGCTAACAAGGATGTTCTTATCGCAGGTGGAGTTCCAGCGACTGGTCGCCCAGTTCTTATGGGAATCACCAAAGCCTCACTTGAAACCAATAGTTTCTTGTCAGCGGCTTCCTTCCAGGAAACAACTCGTGTCCTTACAGATGCAGCCATCCGTGGTAAGAAAGATCATCTCCTTGGACTCAAGGAAAATGTTATCATCGGTAAGATCATCCCAGCTGGTACTGGTATGGCTCGCTACCGTAACCTTGAACCACAAGCTATCAATGAAGCAGAATATCTGGCTCCAGAACAAGAAGAGGCAGAACTTGCTCCTGTAGAGGAAGTTGTGGAAATCCAAGTTGAAGAAACAGTAGAATAAAAGCAAACAAGAGAACCTTTGGGTTCTCTTGTTTTATTTCAGAAAATTTTCCCACTTTTTCATAAAGTATGGTAGAATAGAAGAACTAAAATGCCAAGGAGGTGTCCATATGGAACAAACATTCTTTATCATTAAGCCAGATGGTGTGAAAAGAGGGTTGGTTGGCGAAATTCTGCAAAGAATGGAACAACGAGGTTTCAAACTCGAAAAATTAGAGTTACGTTCAACCGTTTCAGAAGATTTGATTGACCAGCACTATCAAGACTTGGTTGAAAAAAGTTTTTATCCTCCTATCCGTCAGTTTATGACCTCAGGACCAGTAGTGGTGGGCATTCTATCAGGTCCGAAAGTGATTGAAACTTGGCGGACCATGATGGGTGCTACTCGTCCAGAAGAAGCTCTGCCAGGAACTATCCGAGGAGATTTTGCTAAAGCAGCAGGAGACAATCAAGCTATTCAAAATGTAGTTCATGGCTCCGATTCGGAAGCTTCTGCAAAACGTGAAATTGCTCTCTGGTTTAAGGATTAGACTGGTAAAAGAACAGTTCTGTTCACAACAGAGCTGTTTTTTGGTCAGTTGAGCACAAAAAAAGGACATTTGAGGCGGAAACTATCATTTCAAACTCCTCACAAGGTATAATCCCATATAGGGAGGGAAAAGAAATGGTAAAATCAATTCGCCTATTGTTGTTGATTGCAGTCATCCAGATTAGTTTTAGTAGTTGTCTATTATGGAAAGAATCCTTTTTATCTTTAAAACAGACCAATGCTTATTTTTTGATTTTGATAGTAGGAATTTCTGTTCTTTGTGCTGGGATAAATTATTTCCATACAGCAGACCAGTCTAGACATAGTATTTTACATGTTCAAAAGAAAGTGAGCCTTGTTTATTGCCTCCTTTTAGTAGTCAATCTTCTGGCAACCTGTCTGGTTCTCTCAGAAAGCATCCAAACCACTAGCAAATTGCAGCAGGAATTGGTTGACCTCTTTTTACCCTCCTTCTTTTTCTTGCTAGGAGTAGATCTATTGATTTTCTTACCTTTTGATAAAATTTTTCGCGATATAGAAAATCACCTAAATAAAAAGAAAACAGTCGTCATTTCCGTTCTAGCTACGATGGTTTTCTTGAGGAACCCCATAGTGATTTCCTCGATTCTCCTTTATATCAGTGTTGGTTTTCTATGCGCACGTTTCCTTTTTCCAAAATGTATTCAAAGGGAAATCTCCTTTTATGGACACCTGATTCGGGATATCTTGTTTGTTTTTTCAATAGTTGTATTCTTTTAAGTGGAGGAGAATTTTTCAAAATTGTTATAGTAAGTCCATAAAGAAAATTCACACAAAAGAAAACTTTTTGGTATAATAGTAGCATGCACACAAAAAATGAAGAAGAGCTTCTAGCTCTCGGAGAAAGATTAGGTCATTTGCTTCAAAAAGACGATGTTCTGATCTTGACTGGAGAGTTGGGTGCGGGTAAAACAACCTTTACAAAGGGCCTTGCTAAGGGCTTGGATATCCGTCAAATGATTAAAAGTCCAACCTATACCATTGTCAGAGAGTACGAAGGGCGTTTGCCACTTTACCACTTGGATGTCTACCGTATCGAAGGTGATGCTGATTCTATTGACTTGGATGAGTTTCTCTTCGGTGGTGGTGTGACTGTTATTGAGTGGGGGCATCTTTTGGGTGAAGATTTACCAGATTCTTACTTGGAGTTGGAAATTTTGAAAGAAGCTGAGGGTCGTTGTCTTCATTTTACAGCTCATGGCTCTCGGGCTGAACAACTCATCAAGGAGCTTCAAGATGGAGTATGAGTTGTGTATTCGTGAGGCAGAGATTTCAGATGCTACAGCCTTAATTGCATTTTTAGATTGTGTCGGTCAAGAGACAGATTTTACTAGCTTGGATGAAAATGGTATCATGATGACAGATTCTGAAATGGCTCTTTTTATCGAAAAACAAGCTGCATCAGAGAATCAAATTACTCTCCTCGCCTTACTGAATGATGAGATTGCAGGAGTCTTAAATATCACAGCAGACCAACATTTAAGAGTTCGACATATCGGTGATGTTTTTCTAGCAGTTCGAAAGAAATTCTGGAACCAAGGCTTGGCGACTATACTTCTAGAAGAAGGCATCGAGTGGGCTAAATCCAGTGGTGTCTTGTGCCGTTTGCAACTCAGTGTACAAAAACGAAACGAGGCTGCGATCCACCTCTATTCAAAAATGGGATTCATCACAGAAGGCTTACAAGAAAGAGGAGCCTATTTAGCAGAAGGGATATTTTTAGATGTTTGTCTTATGGGCAAGCTGATAAATGAATAACGAGATGATTAAAAAATTAATTGGAATGGTGCTAGGCTTCCTAGCAGTAACAGTTTTAGGTGTAGCGGTTTATGGCTATACCATCTACCAACAGGGAACAGAAACCCTAAGTAAAAAGACTTACAAAAAAATCGGGGAAGAAACCAATGTTATCGAAGCGACGGAGCCTCTGACTATCCTCTTGATGGGGGTAGATACGGGAAATGTGGAACGTACAGACCCGTGGGCGGGAAATAGTGATTCCATGATTCTCCTGACGGTTAATCCCAAAACAAAGAAAACCACAATGATGAGTTTGGAACGGGATATTTTGACCAAGATTGAGACTGGAAACGGTCAAGTTCAGGAAGCCAAACTCAATGCGGCCTATGCTAATGGTGGTGCAGAACTTGCAATTTCTACTATTCAAAAGATGATGAATATCCACATTGACCGCTATGTGATGGTTAACATGCAGGGGCTTCAACAATTGGTGGATGCAGTTGGTGGGATCACCGTCAACAATACACTTGGTTTCCCAATTTCGATTGCTGACCAAGAGGAGTTTAATAAGATTTCCATCGGTGTTGGAGAACAAACCTTGAATGGTGAGGAAGCTCTGGTGTATTCACGGATGCGTTACCAAGACCCAGAAGGAGACTATGGTCGTCAAAAACGTCAACGTGAAGTCATTCAAAAAATCGTTGAGAAGGTTTTGAGCCTAAACAGTGTGAGCCATTATCAAGGGATCCTCAAAGCTTTGAGTGATAACATGCAGACCAATGTGGACTTGTCAGCTAAGAGCATTCCACAATTGCTCGGCTATCAAGATTCCTTCAAGAATATCGAAACGCATCAATTGCGTGGGGAAGATGCTGAGCTACAGGGAATTTCTTATCAGATTGTCACTTCAGAACATATGCTCGAAATGCAAAATCTCTTGCGTAGTTCACTAGGTAAAGAGCCAGTGACAGAATTGGAAACCAATGCGGTACTGTACGAAACAGCCTTTGGTCGGACAGCGCCTTCAACCAGTACGAACGCTTCAAACGAAGAAGCAGAATAAGAAAAGAATCAAATCGTGGGAAATTTCCTGCGATTTTTTCAAAAAAATTCGAATAGATAAGTAGGAGGAAACATGAAAGCAGAAATTATTGCTGTTGGAACAGAAATTTTAACAGGGCAGATTGTCAATACCAATGCTCAGTTTTTATCAGAGAAACTAGCCGAAATCGGGGTAGATGTCTACTTCCAAACAGCTGTTGGAGATAATGAAGCTCGTCTTTTGTCCTTGCTGGAGATTGCGAGTCAACGTAGCAATCTTGTGATTTTGACAGGGGGCTTGGGACCAACTGAGGATGATTTGACCAAACAAACTCTGGCAAAATTTTTAGGAAAAAATCTAGTGTTTGACCCTCAAGCGCAAGAGAAACTGGATATCTTCTTTGCTCATAGACCTGACTATGCTCGGACACCGAATAATGAGCGCCAAGCCCAAATTGTAGAAGGGGCAACTCCACTGCCAAATGAAACAGGTTTAGCAGTCGGAGGGGTGTCGGAAGTGGATGGCGTGACCTACGTGGTCCTTCCAGGACCACCAAGTGAGTTGAAACCCATGGTCTTAAATCAACTCTTACCCAAGTTAATGACTGGTACCAAGTTATTCTCACGAGTGCTCCGTTTCTTTGGAATTGGGGAGAGTCAGTTGGTGACCATTTTGGCGGATTTGATTGACTATCAAACCGATCCGACTTTGGCGCCGTATGCCAAGACGGGAGAAGTGACCTTGCGTTTGTCTACAAAAGCAGTCAGTCAAGAAAAGGCTGATCAAGCACTGGACATCCTAGAAAATCAAATCTTGAGTCGCCAAACTTTTGAGGGAATTTTTTTACGAGACATCTGTTATGGATATGGGGAAGAAACCAGTCTCGCAAGTGTCGTTGTAGAAGAGCTAAAGAAGAGACAGAAAAGCATTACTGCGGCAGAAAGCTTGACGGCAGGTCTCTTTCAAGCGACATTAGCAGACTTTTCGGGCGTTTCAGCCATCTTTAATGGCGGTTTTGTCACTTACAGCCTAGAAGAAAAGTCTAAGATGTTGGATATTTACGAGCAAGAGCTAAAAGAACACGGGGTCGTTTCTGAGTTTACGGCTCGAAAAATGGCAGAGCAGGCACGGATCAAGACTCAGTCTGATTATGGTGTCAGTCTGACAGGTGTAGCTGGGCCAGATAGCCTAGAGGGTCATCCAGCTGGTACAGTTTTTATTGGACTGGCACATGCCAAAGGGACAGAGGTGATCAAGGCCAATATAGCAGGACGGAGTCGAGCAGATGTTCGACATATTGCGGTCATGCATGCCTTTAACCTAGTTCGCAAGGCTTTATTAAGTGACTAAATTTTGGTATAATGAAAGATAGGTCTAAGGACCAGTAGAATATAGGAGAACAAAATGGCGAAAAAACCAACAAAAAAATTAGATGAAATTGGGAAAAAATTTGGAGCAGACCGCGAAAAAGCATTGAACGATGCTCTTAAATTGATTGAGAAAGATTTCGGTAAAGGCTCGATCATGCGTTTGGGCGAGCGTGCCGAGCAAAAGGTGCAAGTGATGAGCTCAGGCTCCTTGGCTCTGGACATTGCTCTTGGTTCAGGTGGTTATCCTAAAGGACGTATCATCGAAATCTATGGACCAGAATCATCTGGTAAGACAACAGTTGCCCTTCACGCTGTTGCGCAAGCACAGAAAGAAGGTGGTATTGCAGCCTTTATCGATGCAGAACATGCTCTTGATCCAGCCTATGCAGCAGCCCTTGGTGTGAACATTGACGAATTGCTCTTATCACAACCAGACTCAGGTGAGCAAGGTCTTGAAATTGCAGGGAAATTGATTGACTCAGGTGCAGTTGACCTTGTCGTTATTGACTCAGTTGCGGCCCTTGTGCCTCGTGCAGAAATCGATGGGGATATTGGAGACAGCCACGTTGGTTTGCAAGCTCGTATGATGAGCCAGGCCATGCGTAAACTTGGTGCTTCGATCAATAAGACCAAAACAATTGCTATCTTTATCAACCAATTGCGTGAAAAAGTTGGAGTCATGTTTGGAAACCCAGAAACAACTCCAGGTGGACGTGCTCTGAAATTTTATGCTTCAGTCCGTTTGGATGTTCGTGGAAGCACACAAATCAAAGGAACTGGTGACCAAAAAGATACCAATGTCGGTAAGGAAACCAAGATCAAGGTCGTGAAAAACAAGGTGGCTCCACCATTTAAGGAAGCCTTTGTTGAAATCATGTACGGAGAAGGGATTTCTAAGACTGGTGAGCTCTTGAAGATTGCAAGTGATCTCGATATCATCCAAAAAGCGGGAGCATGGTACTCTTACAAGGGTGAAAAAATCGGACAAGGATCTGAAAATGCTAAGAAATACTTGGCGGATCACCCAGAAATCTTTGATGCCATTGACCATCAAGTCCGTGTTCAATATGGCTTGATTGAAGATGAAGAAGGGACAACTCCTACCACTGTTGCGGAAGATTTAGCACCTAACCAAGAAGTAACGCTTGACCTAGGCGACGGACTTGAAATCGAAATTGAAGATTAAAAATAAAAGCGGAGAAGTCCTTCTCTGCTTTTTATGTTTAATTATTAATTCTCCATAAGCTTCAAAAGCGTAATAAAAGAGTATTTAATCAAAAAAATTAAAAAAACTGTTGCAATTTTTTTAATTTGATGATAAAATTAAATCATTCTATAAAAAGGAGACTACTATAATGGAAAAACGCCTTGTTCGTAACGTACAAGACAAAAAGATTGCTGGTGTTTGTGCAGGTATCGGTGACTACTTTAACATGGACCACACACTTGTTCGTGCACTTTGGATCATCTTCACCCTACTTGGTGGTTCTGGAATCTTAGCTTATGCTGTTCTCTACTTCCTTCTTCCAGAAGGCAATGCAGAAGCTTAAACCATAGAGAATAAAAGTTTATTCTGATCAGTTGAAAATAAAAAATGCATGTAATCGTAGATTGCATGCATTTTTATATGTAGCTTCTATCGAAAAAGAGAGGTTCTTCACTAGATGGATAAGTCCTGTTTAATGGTCACTAAAACGACGATACTCTATATGAAAGTCAAAATAATGTTCATTTTGTAACTTTTGGAAGATGTCGCGATAGGCCTCTTCGTCAAAATAGTCGCCTCGGTAGAGAATTTCAAAACTCAAACCATCGTACTCTAGAAAAGCGTTGGCTGATTTAAAGCCATTTTGGCGATAGAAGTCCATTCTAGCCTTCCTCTGCTCCAAGTTATCGCATTCTTCATCCAATCGCTCGACTTCCAATAACATGGTTCGCTGGTAAAAATCAGTCAGCTTTTCGATGATTTCCTTTCCATACCCGTGGCTTCTCAAGTGGGGCATAATGGCAAAAAAACTGATATAGAAGGCCTTTGGATTGGAGATGGCAAAAGCAAAGCCGACAAACTCTTCTTGGTTATAAAAAGCAAAAAAGTGGGCGTCTTCTCGGTCCTGATAGCGTAAAAACTCTGACAGAGGAACTCGTTCTTCCTCGGGGAATGCTTCCTTGTTTAGCTTCTCAACCTTATCAAGATCAGGAAATACATCGGTAATTAATTGACTGGTCAAACTCATAAATGACCTCCTTTTCTTGATTATAGCAAATTGTTTCTCTGTAAGCAATTGATTGCAAACTTAGTGACAGAGTCTTGTCGCTCCATTAGAAAGCTGATATAATAGCTTTATGAATAAGAAACGATCCGTGGACTTGATACATGGTCCTATTCTTCCTGCGCTGTTAAGCTTTGCCTTTCCAATCTTGCTGTCAAATATTTTCCAACAACTCTATAATACAGCTGACGTCTTGATTGTTGGGCGTTTTCTTGGTCAAGATTCTTTGGCTGCAGTAGGGGCGACAACTGCCATTTTTGATTTGATTATAGGTTTTACGCTTGGTGTTGGCAATGGGATGGGGATCGTCATTGCCCGCTATTATGGGGCTCGTAATTTCACTAAAATCAAGGAAGCAGTAGCAGCAACTTGGATTTTAGGTGTTCTTTTGAGCATTGTGATCATGCTGATGGGATTTGTCGGTCTGTATCCACTCTTGCAATATTTAGATACCCCTGCAGAAATCCTTCCTCAATCCTATCAATATATTTCTATGATTGTGACCTGTGTAGGTGTCAGCTTTGCCTATAATCTTTTTGCAGGCTTGTTGCGATCCATTGGAGACAGTCTAGCAGCTCTTGGATTTCTGATTTTTTCTGCTTTGGTTAATGTGGTTCTAGATTTGTATTTTATTACGCAACTGCATCTGGGAGTTCAATCTGCGGGCCTTGCTACCATTATCTCTCAAGGCTTATCAGCGGTTCTCTGCTTTTATTATATCCGCAAGAGTGTTCCAGAACTGCTCCCTCAACTCAAGCATTTTAAATGGAACAAGGCCTTGTACGCGGATCTTTTAGAACAAGGTTTGGCCATGGGTCTGATGAGTTCGATTGTGTCCATTGGTAGCGTGATTTTACAGTCTTCTGTCAATACTTTTGGAGCTGTGATTATTAGTGCACAAACAGCAGCTCGACGGATTATGGCCTTTGCTCTCCTTCCGATGACTGCTATTTCTTCTGCTATGACGACCTTTGCCTCTCAAAATCTCGGGGCCAAGCGACCAGACCGCATTGTTCAAGGACTTGGTATTGGGAGTCGCCTGAGCATGTCCTGGGCAGGTTTTGTTTGTATCTTCCTCTTTTTTGCCAGTCCTAGTTTGGTTTCTTTCTTGGCCAGTTCGACAGATACTTACTTGGTAGAAAATGGTAGCCTCTACCTGCAAATCAGTTCAGTCTTTTATCCGATTTTGAGCCTCTTGCTGATTTATCGTAATTGCTTGCAGGGCTTGGGGCAGAAAGTCCTTCCTCTAGTTTCCAGCTTTATAGAACTCATCGGGAAAATCGTTTTTGTGGTTTTGATTATCCCTTGGGCAGGCTATAGGGGGGTTATCCTTTGTGAACCCCTTATCTGGGTTGCCATGACTACACAACTGTACTTTTCACTTTTCCGCCATCCCCTGATAAAAGAAGGCAAGGCAATCTTGGCAGCCAAAGGACAATACTAGCTGGGTTTGCTGAACAAAATCCATTTCCTCTAGTGAAAATCGAAAAAACTTGTGTTATAATAAGAAAGATTAAAATGTGAAAAAAGGAGATTCCTAATGGGACGTAAATGGGCCAATATCGTAGCCAAGAAAACGGCTAAAGATGGAGCTAACTCTAAAGTATATGCAAAATTTGGTGTAGAAATCTATGTAGCAGCTAAAAAAGGTGATCCGGATCCAGAATCAAACACTGCTTTGAAATTCGTTATCGACCGTGCTAAACAAGCCCAAGTGCCAAAACACGTTATCGATAAAGCGATTGATAAAGCAAAAGGAAACACAGACGAAACCTTTACAGAAGGACGTTACGAAGGATTTGGACCAAATGGTTCTATGCTGATCGTTGATACCTTGACGTCAAACGTCAACCGTACCGCGGCCAATGTCCGTGCAGCCTTTGGTAAGAATGGTGGAAACATGGGTGCTTCTGGTTCAGTTTCTTACCTCTTTGACAACAAGGGTGTGATCGTATTTGCTGGTGAAGATGCGGATGCTATCTTTGAACTCTTGCTTGAAGCTGATGTGGATGTGGATGATGTCGAAGCTGAAGAAGGAACAATCACTGTTTACACAGCTCCAACTGACCTTCACAAGGCTATCGTTGCCCTTCGTGAGTCAGGCATTGAAGAATTCCAAGTGACAGAACTTGAGATGATTCCTCAGTCAGAAGTGGAATTGTCAGGCGATGACCTTGAAACTTTTGAAAAACTTTACAGCGTCCTTGAAGACGACGAAGATGTACAAAAGATCTATACCAATGTGGATGGATTCTAATATAAAAAGCGAACAGACCTACTAGCTGTTCGCTTTTTATATTGGAGCTCAGACTCTGCTTTCAGAATCGTTTTGTTGCTTGCTTTTTCCTAGACCTAGACCGACTGCATGTTTTTGGACGAGCAGGAGTCGCCCATTGTCATCTTTTGCAAAAGTTAAGGTAACGGTCTTGATCTTGTCTCCAATGGAGATATAGGTGATTTTTCTCGTATTATAACCTCCGATAGTGGAGTCAAATTCGGAGTCTGGTAGTCCGTGTTTTTTGATAATATCCTTGTAGTTGGTACCACCTTTTCCTTTGTTGTCAAGGTCACCTTCGATTAAGGCGTCGAACTGTTCTTGGGTCCAAGTGAAGTTATCGTCTTCTTCCTCCTCTGGGATGGGATAGGCGCTATCATCTGTCAAGTCGCTTTCTTCTTCGCGTTCCATTGAGGAACTTGCCTCTCTATAGGAACGGTTAAACTCCCTGACAAACTCTTTGTAGACATTAGCGTACAGTACCTGGGTCGTAAAGAAAAGTACAACTGAAGCAACTGCAAGGGATGTTCCGATAATGGCCATTGTTTTCCGTTTTTTGAGGTTGACGATAAGACCGATAATCCCCAAGATAAATGCAACAATGGCGATGAAAAACGATAGATAGTTAATAAATGGGATCCAAGATCCTAAAAGTGCGATGGCTCCAAAAATGGTTGCTAAGATTCCTAAAACTCTTTGTTCTTCTGGTTTCATTTGAAAGTTTTCTCCCTTCATCGAGTGAATGGATTTCTATCCACAGTAGTTAGTGCTTATTATAGAAAAAATAGTGCCTAATGTCAATTTAAACTAAAATAGTTCTCTTGGAAACTTTTTCTTGACATCTTTTCTGAAAATGATAAAATAGTTCTCATGGAAACTTATATAGTTCTTGTGAGAACTATATTTATCGTAAGAAAGGAGCAATCATGGACAAGCCGATGTTAATGTTCAAACGTTTTGGACACCAGGTTCATCTGATGGTACAGAAAGAAGCTAAGCGATGTGGCATTGAATTTATGGGTGGACCGCAAGGGCAGGTTCTGCGTTTTTTAGATCATTGTGAACAAGAAGAGGAACTGATCTTGATTAAGGATATCGAGCAGGAACTCAATATTACCAAATCTGTGGCGAGTAATCTAGTCAAGCGTATGGTGCAAAATGGTTTGGTTGAGTTAGAAGCGAGTCCGAGCGATAAGCGGGCAAAATTTGTTCGCCTGACGGAGAAATCGCGTTCGCAGATGCAAGAAGTTAAGGCTTTTTTTGATCGGATTGATCAGAGCCTACTAGAGGGGGTTTCAAAGTCAGACTTGGCAATCTTTGAAAAGGTACTCGGGCAATTGCAAGAAAATGTTGAGAAGATAGGAGGAGAGAATGAAGAAACTCGCTAAACGTATTACAGGAAAAGAGTGGGGAATGATCGTCCTTACGATTCTGTTCACTTGTTTCTCGGTCTATCTCGAGTTAGAGGTGCCGACTTATATTTCGCAAATTACAGAATTACTGGGAACGTCTGGAACGCAGTTGGGTGAACTCTGGTCACCAGCTGCGAAGATGATTGGTTTGTCTTTATTGGCTTTCTTTTCATCTGTTATGGTTGGTTTCTTTGCTGCTCGTGTTGCAGCATCCTATACAACCCATCTACGTAGAGACGTATTTCATCGTGTTTTAGATTTTTCGCAGACAGAAATCAAACGCTTTTCAATCCCAAGTCTCTTGACTCGGACGACCAATGATATTACCCAGGTACAGATGCTCTTTACCATGGGATTACAGGTAGTGACTCGTGGGCCAATTATGGCTATCTGGGCCATTGGAAAAATCCTTGGAAAATCGGAATACTGGCTCTGGGCGGTCGTTGTGGCTGTTATTGTCAATGTCTTGATGACTACCGTTCTCATGACTCTGGCCTTTCCAAAACAATCGGTCATCCAAAAATTGACAGATAAACTCAATAGCATCACTCGTGAAAGTTTGACTGGGATTCGAGTTGTTCGTGCATACAATGCGGAAGATTACCAAGATAAGAAATTTGAAGCAGCCAACGATGAGGTAACACGTCTCAATCTCTTTGTCAATCGATTGATGGCGATTATGAACCCCATTATGATGGCAATTTCCAGTGGACTAAGTTTAGCCATTTACTGGATTGGTGCCTATATCATCAACGACGCAAGTTTGGCAGAACGTCTGCCCCTCTTTAGTGATATGGTGGTCTTCATGTCCTATGCTATGCAGGTCGTGATGGGCTTCCTTCTCATGGGAGCACTCTTTATCGTTCTTCCTCGTACCTTGGTTTCGGCAGGGCGTATCAATCAAGTATTGGATCTGCATTCTTCTATTGAAAATCCTAGTCATGCACAGACAGCGGATCCTTCAGTTCAAGGACAAGTGGAATTCCGTGATGTGACTTTCCGCTACTCTAAAAACTCTGAAGCAGTCGTGGAACATGTCACTTTCAAAGTAGAAGCGGGTCAAACCGTAGCCTTTATCGGATCGACTGGATCAGGTAAGTCCACCCTAGTCAACCTCTTGCCACGTTTTTACGATGTTTCAGATGGACAAATCCTAGTTGATGGTGTCAATGTACAAGATTACAATTTGGAAGATTTGCGCAATAAGGTCGGCTATATTCCACAAAAAGCTGTACTCTTTTCTGGAGATGTCAAGGAGAACTTAGACTTTGGTAAGAGCAAAGAAACTCCTCTAAGCGAGGCTGCTATGTGGCAAGCTCTTGAATTGGCCCAGTCTAAAGCATTTATTGAGGACAAGGAAGCAGGTCTTGCATCAGAAGTAGCCCAAGGGGGAACCAACTTCTCAGGAGGTCAAAGACAGCGTTTGGCCATTGCGCGTGCCTTGGCTCGTAAACCAGAGATTCTCATCTTTGATGACTCTTTCTCAGCCTTGGACTACAAGACAGATCGTGTCCTTCGCCAAGAGCTAGCTGAGAAAACAAAATCCATGACCAAGCTCATCGTAGCGCAACGGATTTCTACCATTATGGACGCCGACCTGATCTTAGTTTTGGATCAAGGTAAAGTCGTGGGACAAGGCACCCACAAGGAACTTCTTGCAACCAACGAAGTCTACCAAGAAATTGCCTACTCACAACTATCGAAGGAGGAATTGGAACATGGAAAATAAAAAAGTGTCGGTCTGGAAACAGTGCAAACCTTATATGGCAGGCCTCCAACTTCCTCTCCTAATAGCAGTTGTGGCTGCAGTCATTTCAAGTATCATTACCGTTTATGGTCCAACTAAGATTAAAGAAATTACTAACTTGATTTCAGATGGTTTGGCTACAGAAATCGACTTGGTAGCTGTGTCAAACATTGCTAGCTTTTTAGTGATTCTCTATGTATTTGGCGCCATCCTTAACTATACACAGGCCTATATCTTTTCAACGAGCATTCAGCATTTTTCAAAACGCTTGCGGACAGCAATCGCTGAAAAAATCAATCGTTTGCCACTTGGCTATTTTGACCGTCATTCACAAGGAGATACCCTTTCGCGCGTGACCAATGATGTGGATACAGCAGCGCAATCTCTCAACCAAAGTTTAGGGACAGTTCTTTCAGCTAGTTTCTTGTTGATTGCTGTCTTGGTGACCATGTTTGGGATGAACTGGATTTTGGCATTGGTAACCGTTGTATCAACCCTTGTTGGTTTTGCAGCGGTTTCCGTAATCATGGCCAAGTCACAGGGTTATTTTAAAGCCCAACAAAATAATCTAGCAGCCGTCAATGGTTATGTAGAAGAAATGTACTCTGGCCATAATGTAGTGACCAGCTATAACGCAGTGGATACCTCCAAAGCGAGATTTGCTGATTTAAACCAAGACTTGCATGATAGTATCTGGAAATCTCAGTTTATCTCTGGTATCATGATGCCAGCCATGTTCTTTGTTGGGAACTTTAGTTATGTCTTAGTCATCATCGTTGGGGCCGCGCTGGCGTTAGAAGGGCATATCACGATAGGGATTATTGTAGCCTTTATGGTTTACGTACGGACCTTCTCTCAACCCCTGTCACAGATTGCCCAAGGGATTACGAGCCTGCAACAAGCGAGTGCAGCCATGACTCGTGTATTAGAATTTTTGGCTGAAGCAGAGATGCAAGATGAATCTCATAAGGACAGACAATTGAACAACATGAAAGGGGAAGTGGTTTTTGATCACGTGTCCTTTGGCTATACACCAGAGCGCACCATCATCCATGACTTTTCTGCGACAGCTCATGCAGGTCAGAAGGTCGCGATTGTTGGACCGACTGGGGCTGGTAAGACAACCATTGTCAATCTTTTGATGAAGTTCTATGAGATAGATAAGGGAAGTATCCGCATCGATGGTGTGGATACCAAGGATATGAAGCGTTCGGAAGTACACGATGCCTTTTCAATGGTCTTGCAGGATACCTGGCTCTTTGAAGGAACGATTCGAGAGAATTTGATCTATAATCAGACAGGTATCAGCGATGAGCGAATGATGGAAGCTAGTAAGGCTGTGGGAATCCATCACTTTATCATGACCTTACCAGACGGCTACGATACCGTCTTGGACGATACAGTTACCCTGTCTGTCGGACAAAAACAACTCTTAACCATTGCTCGTGCTCTGCTGAAGGATGCACCGCTCTTGATTTTGGATGAAGCGACATCCTCAGTTGACACACGTACAGAGGAGTTGATTCAAAAAGCCATGGACCGTTTGATGGAGGGTAGAACCTCCTTTGTCATCGCCCACCGCTTGTCAACTATTCGTAATGCCGACTTGATTCTTGTCATGAAAGATGGCAATATCATCGAACAAGGAAACCATGAGGAGCTGATGGCGCAAGGTGGCTTCTACGCTGACTTGTACAATAGTCAATTTACAGAAGACCAAGCAGAAGAATAAATCAAAAGAAGGCTTGACGGCCTTCTTTTTCTGCACTATACTAGAAGACAAACGTCTCACCTGTAGACGAAAACAAGGTAATGAATGAGAAATTTAATGAAAAATTATCAAGAATGGTATCGAAATATCAGTTCCAGGCTCACCAGCTATCCCACCCTTCTATTTCTGTTACGCAGTTTTAATCGCTTGATGACAGTCGCCATGCCCTTGGTCTATCTGATCTTGCTAGTCACCACTTACCTGCAACTAGGATTGGGTCAGCAGGTTGGGGTTTATGTGCTTATTCCTGCATCAGGTTTTGTGATTTTGTCCCTGTTTCGTAAGAAAATCAACCACCCGCGGCCTTATGAAACTTGGGATATCTGTCCCCTGCTTGAAAAGGATAGTTCGGGACAGTCGATGCCCAGTCGCCATGTTTTTTCGGCAACTATGATCTCCATGGCCTGTCTGCATGCTAGTCTACCTGTTGGCTTAGTATGTTTGCTCTTCTCAGCTTTGCTGGGCTTGGTGAGGGTTTTAGGGGGTGTACATTATCCCAAGGATGTCATCGCTGGCTATGCTTGTGGTCTGGTGTGGGGATTCCTTTTCTTCCTATTCTGATATGTAAGTTAAGCTAGTCCTACAACCACTTACTGCTTCATATTGACCACTTGCTTTTTTGCCCTTGTATTCCTAACTTAGCTTTGATATAGTAGAGTCAGAAAGGAGATGTGATGAAGTTACGAATTGAGATTGACGGCAATTTAGAGGAAACTGAAATTGTCATCAAGACCCCCACTTTGACAGATGAAATTGCAGATTTGCAACGACTCTTGCAAGAGTCAAAGGCTCCGAGGTTGACTTTTTACAAGGGGACAGGTGAATATTATCTAGACCTATCGGAAATCCTCTTCTTTGAGACAGAAGGGAGCAAGATTTACGCTCATACCCAGAAGGAAGCCTATGAAGTTCGCCTCAAGCTCTATGAGTTGGAGTCCATCTTACCCCGCTATTTTAGTCGAGTTTCCAAGTCAACAATCGCAAACATCCGTCAGATTTACTCAGTGGACAAGTCCTTTTCAGGAACGGGCACCATTTCCTTCTATCAGACGCACAAGGAGGTTCATGTCTCACGGCATTACCAATCCCTCCTAAAAGAAAATCTAAGAAACATGAGGTAAAAAACATGAAAAAGAAAGCATTTGGTATTGTTTTATTGGTTTTAGCAACCTGGATCTTGCTGCAAGGGAATTTTGGAATTCCTTCTTTGGATGGCAAGATATGGCCTTTACTAGGTATCGCCTTTTTTGCTTATAAGTCCATTGAGTCTATCCTTAGACGTCATCTCACTTCGGCAGTTTTTACAGGGTTATTAGCGCTCATCATTGCAAATTACGCTTATGACTTGTTACCAGTTACCAATCATTCTCTCATCTGGGCTAGCATCTTGGTGGTGCTCGGTGTTGGTTATCTGACGCATTCAAGTAAGTTCTGGAATGAGAAAAAATGGTGGTATGATGGGAAAAAAACAGTCGTCACGGATAAGGAAGTCGCTTTTGGCAGTGGAACCTTCTATAAGCAAGATCAAGATCTTGTAGATGACCAAGTAGAAGTCGCTTTTGGGGACGCAAAAATCTATTATGACAATGCAGAGATGTTAGGTGATTTTGCCACTCTGAATATCGAAGTTGCTTTTGGTAATGCAACCGTCTATGTTCCACAACACTGGCGTGTCGATTTGAAAGTAGAAACCTCCTTTGGTGCAGCTAAGGCAGATGTTCCTGTAGCGCCAACAAACAAAACCTTGATTATCCGTGGGGAAGTCGCTTTTGGTAAACTTGGAGTTGTTTACGTTAAATAAAAAAATAGTTTAGGCTCTTGATAAATTCAAGAAAGTGTGATAACATAGTACGGTATGTGGTGCTAGCACATCCGCTATATTAGATCTAATAGGAGGAAAACACAATGGCTAAAGTATGTTACTTTACAGGTCGTAAGACTGTATCAGGAAACAACCGTTCACACGCGATGAACCAAACAAAACGTGCCGTAAAACCAAACCTTCAAAAAGTTACTGTTCTTATCGATGGTAAACCTAAAAAAGTTTGGGCTTCAGCTCGTGCTTTAAAATCAGGTAAAGTTGAACGCGTTTAATAAAAATGAAAAGACCTAACTGGTCTTTTTCTTTTGCTCTAAGGATAAAACCATTTGAAAAATAGAGTAAATATCCGCCGATACAGCATTCTGCTTTTACACTTGGGCTGAAATATGATAAAATAGAGTATCAACTAGTTGAGGTAAAAAAAATGACTGTAAAAATTAATACAAAAGATGGTCAAATCGAACTGACAGATGAAGTGATTGCAACCGTAGTAGGTGGTGCCGCAACTGAGATTTTTGGTGTGGTCGGTATGGCTAGTAAAAATGCCCTCAAAGACAATTTCCAAGCCCTTCTTGGTAAGGAAAATTATTCTAAGGGTGTTGTTATAAAAGCAGCCGAAGATGGTAGCATTGCAGTTGATGTTTATACCGTATTGAGCTACGGAGTAAAGATAAGCGAAGTGTCAAAAAACATTCAAGAGCGTGTTCGTTTTAGTTTAGAAAATCAACTAGGAATTACTGCTCAGACTGTGAATGTCTACATTCAAAATATCAAAGTTGTAGGAGAATAATCGTGTCAAAAATTACTACCAGTTTATTCCAAGAGATGGTGCAGGCTGCATCAACTCGTTTGAATAAGCAAGCAGAATATGTCAATTCATTGAACGTCTTTCCAGTTCCAGATGGAGATACTGGGACAAACATGGGAATGACCATTGAAAATGGTGCCAAAGAAGTAGCAGACAAGCCTGCTTCTACTGTTGGAGAAGTAGCGAGCATTCTTGCTAAAGGTCTCTTGATGGGTGCGCGTGGGAACTCAGGGGTTATCACTTCTCAGCTCTTCCGTGGCTTCTCTCAGGCTATCAAGGAAAAAGATGAATTAACAGGTCAAGACTTGGCTCTTGCCTTCCAATCCGGTGTCGAAGTAGCTTATAAAGCGGTTATGAAACCAGTTGAAGGGACCATTTTGACTGTTTCTCGTGGAGCGGCTATTGGGGCTAAGAAAAAAGCCGAGGAGACAGATGATGCTGTTGAGGTCATGCGTGCAGCCTTGGAAGGCGCGAAAGCAGCTTTGGCTAAGACACCAGAAATGCTTCCAGTCCTTAAGGAAGTTGGTGTGGTAGACTCAGGTGGTCAAGGTTTGGTCTTCATCTACGAAGGATTCCTTTCAGCTCTTACTGGTGAATACAGTGCTTCTGAAGACTTTGTAGCGACTCCTGCTAACATGAGTGAAATGATCAATGCAGAGCACCACAAGTCTGTAGCAGGGCATGTGGCAACTGAGGATATTACCTTCGGTTACTGTACAGAGATCATGGTAGCCCTCAAACAAGGTCCAACTTATTCTAAGGACTTTGACTATGATGAATTCCGTAACTACTTGAATGACTTAGGCGACTCACTCCTTGTTGTCAACGATGATGAGATCGTCAAAGTTCACGTCCATACAGAAGATCCAGGTCTTGTCATGCAAGAAGGTCTCAAATATGGTAGCTTGATCAAGGTAAAAGTGGACAACATGCGTAACCAACACGAGGCGCAAGTTGAAAAAGAAGCAAGTCAAGGCAACAAGCCTGCTGAAACAAAAGAGTATGCCCTTATCGCAGTAGTAGCTGGTCAAGGTTTAGCAGATATCTTCCGTGCCCAAGGTGTGGATTATGTCATCGAAGGTGGTCAGACGATGAACCCTTCAACAGAAGACTTTATCAAGGCTGTTGAACAGGTCAATGCTCGCAACATTATCTTCTTGCCAAACAACAAAAATATCTTTATGGCAGCTCAGTCTGCGGCTGAAGTGCTTGAACAACCAGCTGTTGTGGTAGAAGCACGTACAATTCCTCAAGGATTGACCAGTCTTCTTGCCTTTGATCCAAGCAAATCAATCGAAGAAAACAAAGAACGCATGACTGCAGCCCTTGGTGATGTCATCAGCGGTAGTGTAACAACTGCCGTTCGTGATACAACTATCGATGGATTAGCAATTCATGAAAATGACAATCTTGGTATGGTAGATGGGAAAATCCTCGTGTCAAATCCTGACATGCACCAAACCTTGACTGAAACTTTGAAGCATATGTTGGACGAATACAGTGAAATCGTGACTTTCTATGTCGGAGAAGACGGAAGCGAAGAACTTGCCAATGAAATTGCCCAAGAAATCGCAGAAGAATTTGAAGATGTTGAAGTAGAGATTCACCAAGGTCAACAACCCGTATATCCATATCTTTTCAGTGTGGAATAAAATTTAATAGATAAAAAAGAAAGTTGATTTTACAGCTTTCTTTTTTTATGACATTTGTCATATTTCCTAGTGACAGAAGCATCTAGCTCCGCTAACTTCAAAAGACTATAATTGAAGTATGAAATGGAGGAAGAAGAAATGAAAAATAAAATGATTGTCGCAGTGAGTTTAGTAGCAGCAGGAGTTATGACCTATCTCATGTTTTCAGGATTGGACGAGGGTTTCTATCATTTTCCTTGGGAGCTCTTTGCCGGCTTTGGAATGATGTCTTGGCTTATCAGAGAAGGTTTGAAATTAGTCAGAGATGTGAAAAAGGAGTTTGAGGAATGAAAAAGGCAATCATTTATTTCTTTATCGGCCTGTCACTCTTGGTATGGTTAGTGGAAATGTGTACTGGTTGGTTTGACCAAACCTTGTTTCGCCAATTTATTCGTGGTGCTTGGGGTTTTGGATTTATGATTTTCGTTGTTTTCCCTATGGGAATGAAGTGGTTGAAAGGAGAATCTCATGACTGTGATTAAAGTTGAGAAATTGAGTAAGAAAATAAAAGACAAGGAAATCCTGAGGAACATCTCTTTTGAAATCAACGATGGTGAATGTGTCGCCTTGATCGGGCCTAACGGAGCAGGAAAAACAACCTTGATTGATTGCCTCTTGGGCGACAAGTTCATGAGCTCAGGTCAGATAGCCATTCAAGGGTTTGCACCAACAGATCCTCGATTAAAACAGCTTATTTCTGTCTTGCCCCAAGAAAATGCAGTTGTCCAAAGCTTGAAGGTGAAAGAACTTCTATCATTTTTCAAGTCACTTTATCCCGACAGTCTTTCAAACAAAGAAATTGATGACTTGCTTAGATTCTCAGACAAGCAGAAAAATCAGCTAGCGGGCAAGTTGTCTGGTGGGCAAAAACGTTTGTTCTCTTTTGTGTTGACACTAATCGGTCGTCCGAAAATTCTATTCTTAGACGAGCCAACTGCTGCCATGGATACCTCGACACGTCAGCATTTTTGGGAAATTGTCAATCGGTTAAAGAAAAATGGTGTCACCATTGTCTACTCTTCTCACTATATCGAAGAGGTGGAACATACGGCTGACCGCATTTTGGTTCTCCACAAGGGAGAATTGATTCGCGATACGACGCCTTATGCCATGCGTGGTGAAGAACAAGAAAAACATTTTACGGTACCTCTAACTTATCAGGAAGTTATCAGCACTTTAGACCAGGTTCAAGAGATTGAAATCAAGCAAAATGCTCTTTCCTTCACAACAAAAGAAGCTAGCCAGGTATGGGAAGTCTTGCAAGAACAGGGCTGCACAATCGAAGAAATTGAAGTTCGCAATCGAACTCTATTAGACAGTATCTTTGAAACGACTCAAGATTAAAGGAGATTGACGATGAAAAATATGACAAGTCTAATGAAAGTGGAAATCATTCTGATGAAACGGCAAGCCGTCTACTACTTGCTATCCATCGGACTTCCAAGTGTGTTTTACCTTATCTTTTCTGGTATGATGTCAGGGTCAGATGTTCCAGAAATTGTTCTTCAAGCCTACCTTTTTGCCATGACGCTCTTTAGTATCATGTCGAGTGCCTTTTTCAGCATTCCTAGCACACTCGAATCTGACAAGACAAACAACTGGCAAAAATTGATTCAACATTCTCCTGTATCTATGGTAGAATATTATGTATCAAAACTGTTCAGTACTTTGCTGACTTTCTTGTTATCAATTATAGTTGTCTTTTCGGTTGGTCATTTTGTCCGTGGAGTGACTCTACCTTGGCTTGATTGGTTGGTGATTGGAGTTATGTTGCTGGTCGGAAGCATGGTCTTTATCAGCATGGGTGTCTTGGTGAGCTTGCTTCCCAGTGCTCAATTGATGACGGTTATTGGAAATATTGCCTATATTGCTTTGGCTGTCCTAGGTGGACTCTGGTTTCCTTTGAATTCCTTCCCAGAATGGCTCCAATCTATTGGAAAACTGACTCCAACCTATCAACTGATGCAGGTTGTCTCTTCCTATTTGGAGCACCATGAATTTAATATTCTTTCTGCCTTGGTTGTACTAGGCTATACAGTTTTCTTTGGTGTACTGGTAATCCAGCTGAAAAAAAGGATTGAGGTAAAATAAATCTATGTTGGAAAAATTTAAAAACATTCATTATATGTTTCATATTTCAATTGTGTTTATCATCTTTCCTATAGCGGGTGTCATCGTTGGAGATTACCCGCTTTTAACCTTGCTATGGACCCTACTATTTGTACTTGCCTTCTATTCGGTTTTAATCAGTCAGAATCGCACCGTGCAGTGGCTAGCATGGTGGTCCATGCTTGTCTACATTTTTTATACATCTGTTTGGCTAAGTTCAGGTTTCACATGGTTTATCTTTTATTTATCCAATCTCCTTATTTATGAGCTGGATGAGATTTCTTTTCACTCTTGGCGTTTTGTCAGTTTTATTGTCCTGCAACCATTTATTCTGACCGGAATCTATATGGTCGATCAAGTTAGTCCCTGGCAGCTACTCTTTTTCTTGGTGACCTTTATCTTTTCCGATGCAATGACCTTTGGTCTTTATCGAATTCGATTGTCGGAGGACATAAAAGAAGAAAAGATGAAACAAAATGCCAAGCTCAATCTTTTCTTGGCTGAAAACGAACGCAGTCGTATCGGTCAGGATCTCCATGACAGCCTAGGTCATACCTTTGCCATGTTGAGTGTGAAGACGGACCTTGCCCTCCAGCTTCTTCAAATGCAGGCCTATCCTCAAGTGGAAAAAGAATTAAAAGAAATTCATCAAATCAGTAAAGAATCCATGAATGAAGTCCGTACAATTATCGAAAATCTTAAAACAAGAACCCTTGCTTCCGAGTTTGCGACTGTTAAAAAAATGCTGGAAATTGCAGGAATTGAGACAGAAATCAATCACCAACTAGATACAGCTAGCCTAACTCAGGAATTAGAATCAACGGCCTCCATGATTTTGCTTGAGTTAGTGACCAACATCATCAAGCATGCTAAAGCATCGAAAGCTTACTTGAAATTAGAACGAACTGAGAAAGAACTCATCCTAACAGTGAGAGATGATGGCTGTGGCTTTGCTTCACTAAAAGGAGATGAACTCCATACCGTTCGGGACCGTGTCCTTCCTTTTTCAGGAGAAGTAACAGTGATCAGTCAGAAACAGCCGACTGAAGTGCAGGTTCGGCTACCTTATAAGGAGAGAAACTAAGATGAAACTACTTGTTGCAGAAGATCAAAGTATGTTGCGAGATGCTATGTGCCAGTTGCTTACCTTTCAACCAGATGTAGAGTCTGTCCTACAAGCCAAGGATGGCCAAGAAGCAATCCAACTCTTAGAAAAGGAGCCCGTAGATATCGCCATTCTTGACGTAGAAATGCCTGTTAAGACAGGCCTCGAAGTCTTGGAGTGGATACGAGCAGAAAAGTTAGAAACAAAGGTGGTTGTGGTGACGACCTTCAAGCGCCCTGGCTATTTTGAACGTGCGGTCAAGGCTGGAGTGGATGCTTATGTCTTAAAAGAAAGAAGCATTGCAGACCTCATGCAAACCTTGCACACTGTTCTTGAAGGACGTAAGGAATATTCGCCTGAATTGATGGAAGTGGTGATGACGCATCCTAACCCGTTAACAGAGCAAGAAATCGCAGTTTTAAAGGGAATCGCACAGGGCTTATCTAACCAAGAAATCGCAGACCAACTCTATCTATCAAATGGAACCGTCCGAAACTATGTCACCAATATTCTTTCGAAACTAGATGCTGGTAATCGAACAGAGGCAGCCAACATTGCAAAAGAATCTGGTTGGCTTTGATAAGAAGGGTTAAACAATTCCGAAATGATAACTTGAATCGAAGGAAATCCATACTAGAAAGGAGGAGGCAAATTGCCTCCTTTTCTGGTTTAGAAAAGCGGTGAAAGCTAGTGTCAAAGAGTTAAAAGATCAGAATAAAAATGAAAAATATCTTGACAATGAAGGAAAAATTGTGTTACAATAATAGACGGTACTTTTTACTTTTGGTCTCTCAAAAGTGTACAGGGACGTGCTGACAAATGTTGCAAAAGTACACACAGATGGTAGCTGTCACCAAGTGTATCATCACCAAAAATAAAAAAACACAGGAGAATGTAGATGCCTACAATTAACCAATTGGTTCGCAAACCGCGTAAATCAAAAGTAGAAAAATCTAAATCACCAGCTTTGAACGTTGGTTACAACAGTCATAAAAAAGTTCAAACAAATGTTTCTTCACCACAAAAACGTGGTGTTGCAACTCGTGTGGGAACAATGACACCTAAAAAACCTAACTCTGCCCTTCGTAAATTCGCTCGTGTACGTTTGAGCAACCTTATCGAAGTTACTGCCTACATCCCAGGTATCGGACACAACTTGCAAGAGCACAGCGTGGTGCTTCTTCGTGGTGGACGTGTAAAAGACCTTCCAGGGGTACGTTACCATATCGTCCGTGGTGCACTTGATACTGCAGGTGTTAACGATCGTAAACAAGGCCGTTCTAAATACGGTACTAAACGTCCAAAAGCATAAGGAAAGGGGATAAAGAGAAATGAGTCGTAAAAATAGAGCTCCAAAACGTGACGTATTGCCAGATCCGCTTTACAATTCACAACTAGTTACTCGTCTTATCAACCGCGTTATGCTTGATGGTAAACGTGGTACAGCTGCTTCAATCGTTTACGGTGCTTTTGAGCAAATCAAAGAAGCTACTGGCAATGATGCACTTGAAGTATTTGAAACAGCTATGGAAAACATCATGCCTGTACTTGAAGTACGTGCACGTCGTGTTGGTGGATCTAACTACCAAGTCCCAGTTGAAGTTCGTCCAGAACGCCGTACAACACTTGGACTTCGTTGGTTGGTAACCATCGCTCGCCTTCGTGGTGAACACACAATGCAAGACCGTCTTGCAAAAGAAATCTTGGATGCTGCGAACAACACTGGTGCAGCAGTTAAGAAACGTGAAGACACTCACCGTATGGCTGAAGCTAACCGTGCCTTCGCACACTTCCGTTGGTAATAAAATGATACCAAGAGCGGCAAAGGCCCCAGGCAAAAATAGAAAACTGATGCAGTGTTCCATGAACACAAAGCAGTTTATCTTTTTTGCACCGGGCCTCGCTCGGGTTCAAATTAGCTAAATCGATTAGTGTTAGCTAAAATTCAACTTCCCATCTCACAAGTTGAAACCAACACATAACATGAAAACATTGAGAACGGGTAGGTCCTGCCTATCCGTTTTTATTAAAATCGTGTTATAATAGAATAGAAATTAAAATAAATAGGAGAAATAAACCTCATGGCACGCGAATTTTCACTTGAAAAAACTCGTAATATCGGTATCATGGCTCACGTCGATGCCGGTAAAACAACAACTACTGAGCGTATTCTTTACTACACTGGTAAAATCCACAAAATCGGTGAAACTCACGAAGGTGCGTCACAAATGGACTGGATGGAGCAAGAGCAAGAACGTGGTATCACTATCACATCTGCTGCGACAACAGCTCAATGGAACAACCATCGCGTAAACATCATCGACACACCAGGACACGTGGACTTCACAATCGAAGTACAACGTTCTCTTCGTGTATTGGACGGTGCGGTTACTGTTCTTGACTCACAATCAGGTGTTGAGCCTCAAACTGAAACAGTTTGGCGTCAAGCAACTGAGTACGGGGTTCCACGTATCGTATTTGCTAACAAAATGGACAAAATCGGTGCTGACTTCCTTTACTCAGTAAGCACACTTCACGACCGTCTTCAAGCAAACGCACACCCAATCCAATTGCCAATCGGTGCTGAAGATGACTTCCGCGGTATCATCGACTTGATCAAGATGAAAGCTGAAATCTATACTAATGACCTTGGTACAGATATCCTTGAAGAAGATATTCCAGCTGAATACCTTGACCAAGCTCAAGAATACCGTGAAAAATTGGTTGAAGCAGTCGCTGAAACTGATGAAGACTTGATGATGAAATACCTTGAAGGTGAAGAAATCACTAACGAAGAATTGAAAGCTGCTATCCGTAAAGCGACTATCAATGTTGAATTCTTCCCAGTATTGTGTGGTTCTGCCTTCAAGAACAAGGGTGTTCAATTGATGCTTGATGCGGTTATCGACTACCTTCCAAGCCCACTTGATATCCCAGCGATCAAAGGTATCAACCCAGATACAGATGAAGAAGAAACTCGTCCAGCATCTGACGAAGAGCCATTCGCAGCTCTTGCCTTCAAGATCATGACGGACCCATTCGTAGGTCGTTTGACATTCTTCCGTGTATACTCAGGTGTTCTTCAATCAGGTTCTTACGTATTGAACACTTCTAAAGGTAAACGTGAACGTATCGGACGTATCCTTCAAATGCACGCTAACAGCCGTCAAGAAATTGACACTGTTTACTCAGGTGATATCGCTGCTGCCGTTGGTTTGAAAGATACTACAACTGGTGACTCATTGACAGATGAAAAAGCTAAAATCATCCTTGAATCAATCAACGTTCCAGAACCAGTTATCCAATTGATGGTTGAGCCAAAATCTAAAGCTGACCAAGATAAGATGGGTATCGCCCTTCAAAAATTGGCTGAAGAAGATCCAACATTCCGCGTTGAAACAAACGTTGAAACTGGTGAAACAGTTATCTCAGGTATGGGTGAGCTTCACTTGGACGTCCTTGTTGACCGTATGCGTCGTGAGTTCAAAGTGGAAGCGAACGTAGGTGCTCCTCAAGTATCTTACCGTGAAACATTCCGCGCTTCTACTCAAGCACGTGGATTCTTCAAACGTCAGTCTGGTGGTAAAGGTCAATTCGGTGATGTATGGATTGAATTTACTCCAAACGAAGAAGGTAAAGGATTCGAATTCGAAAACGCAATCGTCGGTGGTGTGGTTCCTCGTGAATTTATCCCAGCGGTTGAAAAAGGTTTGGTAGAATCTATGGCTAACGGTGTTCTTGCAGGTTACCCAATGGTTGACGTTAAAGCTAAGCTTTACGATGGTTCATACCACGATGTCGACTCATCTGAAACTGCCTTCAAGATCGCGGCTTCACTTGCCCTTAAAGAAGCTGCTAAGTCAGCACAACCAGCTATCCTTGAGCCAATGATGCTTGTAACCATCACTGTTCCAGAAGAAAACCTTGGTGATGTTATGGGTCACGTAACTGCTCGTCGTGGACGTGTAGATGGTATGGAAGCACACGGTAACAGCCAAATCGTTCGTGCTTACGTTCCGCTTGCTGAAATGTTCGGTTACGCAACAGTTCTTCGTTCTGCATCTCAAGGACGTGGTACATTCATGATGGTATTTGACCACTACGAAGATGTACCTAAGTCAGTACAAGAAGAAATCATTAAGAAAAACAAAGGTGAAGACTAATCAGTCCTCACTCTAGAAGGAAGTCACTTAGTGGCTTCCTTTTTTGTCTTTAACTATTCATTTTTGCTGAATATAGTATACAAATTTGGTCGTTAAGTGAGAAAAATACTAATTCTATCCAGAAAGAAAATAATCTAATTTGATAAATTAAAGTAAATAAAGGTTCCTAATTCCGTAGAAAAGTTAATAAAAATGAGGAAAAGATTCATAAATACACTTTTAGATAGAAAATTCAGAAAATTGACTCTTTTGCCTTGAAAATTTTTGAAAAAATGGTATGATAGTAACAAGCTATTTTTTTAAGAGAAGAGAAAGGGGAACAATGGAGAAAATCAGTTTAGAATCTCCTAAGACGGGGTCGGACCTAGTTTTGGAAACACTTCGGGACTTAGGGATTGATACCATTTTTGGTTATCCTGGTGGTGCGGTCTTACCTTTGTATGATGCGATATACAATTTTAAAGGTATTCGCCACATCTTAGGACGCCATGAGCAAGGTTGTTTGCACGAAGCTGAAGGATATGCCAAATCAACTGGAAAGTTGGGCGTTGCCGTCGTCACGAGTGGGCCGGGAGCAACAAATGCCATTACAGGGATTGCAGATGCCATGAGCGATAGCGTTCCCCTTTTGGTCTTTACAGGTCAGGTTGCGCGAGCTGGGATTGGGAAAGATGCCTTTCAGGAAGCAGACATCGTGGGGATTACCATGCCCATTACCAAGTACAATTACCAAGTTCGTGAGACAGCAGATATTCCTCGTATCATTACGGAAGCTGTCCATATCGCAACGACAGGTCGTCCAGGTCCTGTTGTGATTGACTTGCCAAAGGATGTATCAGCTCTAGAGACAGATTTCATCTATTCACCAGAGGTGAATTTACCAAGTTACCAACCGACGCTTGATCCGAATGACATGCAAATCAAGAAAATCTTGAAGCAATTGTCAAAAGCCAAGAAACCTGTTTTGTTAGCAGGCGGTGGTATCAGCTATGCGGAAGCTTCTAAGGAGCTCAATGAATTTGCTGAACGTTACCAAATTCCAGTAGTCACTAGTCTTTTGGGGCAAGGTACCATTGCAACGAGTCATCCGCTCTTCCTAGGGATGGGAGGCATGCACGGTTCTTTCGCAGCTAACATTGCAATGACGGAAGCGGACTTTATGATTAGTATTGGTTGCCGTTTCGATGACCGCTTGACTGGGAACCCTAAGACCTTCGCGAAGAATGCTAAGGTTGCCCATATCGATGTTGACCCAGCTGAGATTGGTAAGATTATCAGTGCAGATATTCCTGTAGTGGGGGATGCTAAGAAAGCCTTGCAGATGCTGCTCGCAGAACCAACTGTTCATAACAATACTGAAAAGTGGATTGAAAAAGTCACCAAGGACAAGAATCGAGTTCGTTCTTATGATAAGAAAGAACGTGTGGTTCAACCTCAGGCCGTTATTGAACGCATCGGTAAGTTGACAAATGGGGATGCCATTGTTGTCACAGACGTAGGGCAACACCAAATGTGGACAGCTCAGTATTATCCTTACCAAAATGAGCGTCAGTTAGTCACTTCAGGTGGCTTGGGTACCATGGGGTTCGGAGTTCCTGCAGCTATTGGAGCCAAGATTGCCAATCCAGAAAAAGAAGTTATCCTTTTTGTCGGTGATGGTGGCTTCCAAATGACTAACCAGGAACTAGCTATCCTAAACATCTACAAGGTGCCGATTAAGGTTGTCATGTTGAATAACCACTCACTAGGAATGGTTCGTCAGTGGCAGGAATCCTTCTATGAGGGTAGAACTTCCGAGTCAGTCTTTGATACACTTCCTGACTTCCAGCTGATGGCACAGGCCTACGGCATCAAAAACTATAAATTTGATAATCCAGAGACGATAGAGAAGGATCTAGAAGTCATTCTGGAGGATGTGCCCATGTTTATCGAGGTGGATATTTCTCGTAAGGAACAGGTATTACCGATGGTACCAGCTGGTAAGAGCAATCATGAGATGTTGGGGGTGCAGTTCCATGCGTAGAATGTTAACAGCTAGATTACAAAACCGTTCAGGAGTTTTGAATCGTTTTACAGGTGTCCTTTCTCGTCGTCAAGTCAATATTGAGAGTATCTCAGTTGGTGCGACAGAGAACCCCAATGTATCTCGCATCACCATCATTATTGATGTAGCTTCTCATGATGAAGTAGAGCAAATCATTAAACAGCTCAATCGTCAGATTGATGTGATTCGCATTCGAGATATCACAGATAAACCACACTTGGAAAGAGAAGTTATCTTGGTAAAAGTATCTGCTCCTGCTGAGAAGCGTGCAGAAATCTTGGCCATTATCCAACCTTTCCGTGCAACGGTAGTAGATGTGGCTCCAAGCTCAATCACCATCCAGATGACGGGAAATGCTGAAAAGAGTGAAGCTTTATTGCGAGTGATTCGACCATACGGCATTAAAAATATCGCTCGTACGGGTGCAACTGGATTTACCCGCGACTAATACTCTTTGATTTTCATTGAGTATAAAAAATAACTTAAATTTGTTAAACCAGCCTATAAGGCAATAAAAATAGAAAAGAGAGAAAAACTATGGCAGTTCAAATGGAATACGAAAAAGATGTTAAAGTAGCAGCGCTTGACGGTAAAAAAATCGCCGTAATCGGTTATGGTTCACAAGGACATGCGCATGCGCAAAACTTGCGTGACTCAGGTCGTGATGTCATCATCGGTGTGCGTCCAGGTAAATCTTTTGACAAAGCAAAAGAAGATGGTTTTGACACTTACACAGTAGCAGAAGCAACTAAATTGGCTGACGTTATCATGATCTTGGCACCAGACGAAATCCAACAAGAATTGTACGAAGCAGAAATCGCTCCAAACTTGGAAGCTGGAAATGCAGTTGGATTTGCTCATGGTTTCAATATCCACTTTGAATTTATCAAAGTTCCTGCAGATGTCGATGTCTTCATGTGTGCTCCTAAAGGACCAGGACACTTGGTACGTCGTACTTACGAAGAAGGATTTGGTGTACCAGCTCTTTACGCAGTTTACCAAGATGCAACTGGAAATGCGAAAAACATTGCGATGGACTGGTGTAAAGGTGTTGGGGCAGCTCGTGTTGGTTTGCTTGAAACAACTTACAAAGAAGAAACTGAAGAAGATTTGTTTGGTGAACAAGCCGTACTTTGTGGTGGTTTGACTGCCCTTATCGAAGCAGGTTTTGAAGTCTTGACAGAAGCAGGCTATGCCCCAGAATTGGCTTACTTTGAAGTTCTTCACGAAATGAAATTGATCGTTGACTTGATCTATGAAGGTGGATTCAAGAAAATGCGTCAATCTATTTCAAACACTGCTGAATACGGTGACTATGTATCAGGTCCACGTGTGATTACTGAGCAAGTTAAAGAAAACATGAAAGCTGTTTTGGCAGATATCCAAAATGGTAAATTTGCAAATGACTTTGTGAATGACTACAAGGCTGGTCGTCCAAAATTAACTGCTTACCGTGAACAAGCAGCTAACCTTGAAATTGAAAAAGTTGGTGCAGAATTGCGTAAAGCAATGCCTTTCGTTGGTAAAAACGACGACGACGCATTCAAAATCTACAATTAATTCTTGTAAAGAGAGACAGAAGGCGAGTTGGGGGTACCTAACTCGTTTTTTATCTTGAAAAGTACTTGAGGAGGAGACAATGCTAAGTGCAAAAGATGTGGTGAAAGCCCACAAAGTTTTGAGTGGTGTAGTAGTTGATACACCACTAGAATATGATCATTATTTATCAGAAAAATACCAAGCAAAGATTTATCTCAAAAAGGAGAATGCGCAACGAGTTCGCTCTTTTAAAATTCGTGGAGCCTATTATGCCATTTCTCAACTATCAAAAGAAGAACGCGAGCGTGGTGTAGTCTGTGCCTCTGCGGGAAATCATGCCCAAGGTGTCGCCTATACTTGTAATGAGATGAAGATTCCTGCAACAATTTTTATGCCTATTACAACACCGCAACAAAAGATTGGGCAGGTTCGCTTTTTCGGTGGAGAGTTTGTGACAATCAAATTAGTTGGGGATACCTTTGATGCTTCTGCTAAGGCAGCACAAGAATTTACACTGACAGAAAACCGCACCTTCATCGATCCTTTTGATGATGCGCATGTTCAGGCTGGTCAAGGGACTGTAGCCTATGAAATTCTTGAAGAAGCCCGTAAAGAGTCTATTGATTTTGATACAGTTCTTGTACCAGTAGGTGGTGGCGGATTGATTGCCGGTGTTTCTACTTATATTAAGGAAACCAACCCGACTATTGAAGTGATTGGGGTAGAAGCTAATGGTGCTCGCTCTATGAAAGCTGCCTTTGAAGCTGGAGGTCCAGTTAAACTCAAAGAAATTGATAAATTCGCTGATGGGATAGCCGTACAGAAGGTTGGACAATTAACCTATGAAGCGACCCGTAAGAATGTTGAAACGCTGATTGGGGTAGACGAGGGATTGATTTCTGAAACCTTGATTGATCTTTATTCCAAACAAGGTATTGTAGCAGAACCAGCCGGAGCTGCCAGCGTTGCAGCCTTGGAAGTTTTATCAGACTATATCAAAGGCAAGACGATTTGTTGTATTATTTCTGGAGGAAATAACGATATCAACCGTATGCCAGAGATGGAAGAACGTGCCTTGATTTACGATGGAATCAAGCATTACTTTGTAGTGAATTTCCCACAACGTCCAGGAGCTCTACGAGAGTTTGTAAATGACATTTTGGGGCCAAATGATGACATCACTCGTTTTGAATATATCAAACGAGCAAGCAAGGGGACAGGCCCTGTCTTGATTGGGGTAGCTCTTGCCAATAAGCATGACTATGCTGGATTGATTCATCGAATGGAAAAGTTTGACCCATCTTATATTAATTTGAATGGGAACGAAACGTTGTATAATATGTTAGTTTAAGCTAAAATAAAATTATTATCATATTATTTGCGTAATAATGATGATGGTGCTATAATGAGGGTGACGAAAGGGGGAGATTCCCATGGTTTTACAAATTTTACTTGTTTTATTGTTTTTAGTGGTGATTGCATCAGTGATTATGGTTAGTTCTGTGTATGTGGTTCGACAACAATCTGTCGCTATCATAGAACGCTTTGGTAAATACCAAAAGTTGAGCAATAGTGGTATTCATTTACGAGCTCCTTTTGGAATTGATAGGATTGCGGCAAGAGTTCAACTACGCTTGTTGCAAAGTGAGATTGTTGTAGAGACAAAGACGCAAGATAATGTATTTGTAACGATGAATGTGGCAACTCAGTATCGAGTAAATGAAAACAATGTCACAGATGCCTATTATAAATTGATGCGTCCAGAAGCCCAAATTAAATCCTATATTGAAGATGCTTTGCGTTCATCTGTACCAAAGCTAACCCTAGATGAGTTGTTTGAGAAGAAGGATGAAATCGCCTTAGAAGTTCAAAAACAGGTGGCTGAAGAAATGTCTACGTATGGGTATATCATTGTCAAAACGCTGATTACTAAGGTTGAACCTGATGCTGAAGTAAAACAATCAATGAATGAAATTAACGCGGCTCAACGTAAGAGAGTTGCGGCGCAAGAGCTTGCTGAAGCAGATAAGATTAAAATCGTGACCGCAGCAGAAGCTGAAGCAGAAAAAGATCGCCTACATGGTGTAGGGATTGCAGAGCAGCGTAAAGCAATTGTTGACGGACTAGCTGATTCTATCCAAGAGTTAAAGGGAGCCAATGTTGAGCTAACTGAAGAACAAATCATGTCTATCCTATTAACGAACCAGTATTTAGATACGTTGAATAATTTTGCAGATAAAGAGGGTAATAATACAATCTTCCTACCAGCGAATCCTAATGGAGTCGAGGACATAAGAACTCATATATTATCGGCTTTAAAAGCCAAATAAAAATATGCAGAATAATATAGTTACGACGTATATATGTTTTTTTATTGACAAATGAAATAAAAACGTATACAATTAAGTATTGTAAAGAATAATTTAGGAGAAGAACATGGCTAAGTCGAACTTTGAAAAAGTAGAAGCAGTTGTTGGCTGGGTTCGTGATAAGAAAATCACAGGCTACCGTATCTCTAAAGAAACGAATGCGCGTGAAATGTCTATCATTGCTCTAGCACAAGGACGCGCAAAAGTTAAAAATATTTCATTTGAAACAGCTCTTGGTTTAATCGATTTCTATGAAAAAAATCATGAAAAATTTGAAGATTAAACTGTGGTCACAGGCAGATTCCTGAATCGAGTCTGCCTTTTCTTTACAATTACAAATTAAAAAGACTGCATTCTTTATGCAGTCTTTGTTTATTAGCTGAGATAGCGTTGAAGAAATTCTTTTGTCCGTTCTTCTTTAGGGTTCGTGAAGAGTTCTTCTGGTTTGCCTTCTTCAGCAATGACGCCCTTATCCATAAAGATGACACGGTGAGAGACATCGCGAGCGAACTCCATTTCGTGGGTTACGACGATCATGGTCAAGCCTTCTTGAGCCAAATCCTGCATAATTTTGAGGACTTCTCCGACCATTTCAGGGTCAAGGGCAGATGTTGGTTCGTCGAAGAGAATGGCGTCAGGATTCATGGAGAGGGCGCGGGCGATAGCCACGCGTTGTTTTTGTCCCCCTGAGAGTTGTTTGGGCTTGGCTTGCCAGTAACGTTCTCCCATACCGACTTTTTCGAGATTCTCTTTGGCAATTTTCTCAGCTTCAGAGTGGTCGCGTTTGAGTACAGTCGTTTGAGCAACGATCGTATTTTCAAGGACATTCAGATTTTCAAAGAGATTGAAAGATTGGAAAACCATACCGAGTTTTTCACGATAATGGGTGAGGTTATAGCCTTTTTCTAAGACATTTTCTCCTCGATAGAGAATCTCTCCCTCTGTAGGTGTTTCTAGTAAATTAATCGAACGAAGGAAGGTTGATTTTCCGCTTCCTGAGCTCCCGATGATGGAAATAACCTCTCCTTTATGGACGGCGAGAGAAATGTCTTTTAGCACTTCGTTTTGCCCATATGATTTTTTGAGGTGTTTGATTTCAAGGATTGGTTGTGTCATTTTTTCAAATCCTCCGTTTGCATTTGGTTAGCACCTGTAGTGTAAGTATCCATGTCCATACGACGTTCGATGAAGCGTAGGATACGGGTCACAGTAAAGGTGAGGACAAAGTAGATCACGGCGATGATGGTAAAGGTCTGGAAGTATTGATAGGTTTGTGTTGCTACAGTATTTCCTGAGAAATAAAGCTCAACAACTGAAATAACGTTCAATACAGAGGTATCTTTGATATTGATGACAAACTCATTACCAGTAGCAGGTAGAATATTACGGACAACCTGAGGTAGGACAATCTTACGCATGGTTTGATTGTGGGTCATACCGAGAGCAGTTGCAGCTTCAAACTGTCCTTTGTCAACTGCTAGAATACCACCACGAACGATCTCTGTCATGTAGGCACCCGTGTTGATTGAGACGATGAAGATAGCAGCTAGTGTGCGGTCAAGATTGATACCGAAAGCTTGGGCAGTTCCATAGTAGATAACCATGGATTGAACAATCATTGGTGTACCACGGAAGATCTCGATATAGACATTGAGAATCCAACCAACTAGTTTCTGTAGGGCGTACATTGCCTTGTTCTCAGATAGTGGAGCGGTACGGAAGACCCCGATTGCAAGTCCGATAAGGAGACCTGTGATGGTTCCGATAATGGAGATTAAGAGTGTGATACCAGCACCACGCAAGAGTTGTTGCCAGTTTTCAGAAAGGATCTTAGCAACTTGGCTAAAGAAACTACTTTCTTCCTCCGTTGTTGTAGACTCCACAGGTTGCTCTTTGATCATACGATCCATGAGGGCTACTTGTTCATCCTTAGAGATGGTTTCGATGCTCGCGTTGATTTGGCTGATGCGGCTGTCATCTTTACGAAGTCCAATGGCAATAGCTGTATCTTCTTCGCCAGTTTTGAAACCCGGTTGAGGTTGGATCATTTTGAACTTAGCGTTAGCAGACTCAGCGGTCATTGCTTCAGGTCGTTCAGAAACATAGGCATCAATAACACCAGCCTCCAGAGCTTGACGCATTTGGGCGAAGTCACCCATAGCTGTTTCTTTTTTGGCACCTGGAATTTGGGAAATCAGGTCATAAAGGTAAACACCTTGTTGAGACGTGATTTTTGCTCCGCTAAAGTCCTCTAAAGATTTGGCATTGGCATAGGCAGAGTCCTTTTTGACTAATAGAACCGGTTCGCTAGTATAGTAACTGCTTGAAAAAGCAATTTCTTGTTTGCGTTCAGCGGTTGGGCTCATACCGGCAATGATCATATCAATTTTGCCAGAAGTAAGTGCTGGAACAAGTCCTTCCCATTTGGTTTTCACAACCAAAGGTTCCTTGCCTAAGTCTTTGGCAATCTTTTTAGCGATTTGAACATCGTAGCCGTTGGCATATTGGTTGGTACCGTCGATTTTGACGGCGCCGTTACTATCGTCGTCTTGGGTCCAGTTGAAGGGGGCGTAAGCAGCCTCCATCCCGATGCGTAAATATTCGTCGGCTTGGACTTGGCTAACTAGTCCTAAGGTAAGGGCTAAGCTAGCAAGGATAGATAAGCATAATTTTTTCATGTTTTCTCCTATTTCTAGTCTAAAAATGACTCCCTCTATTGTATCTAAAAATAGTGAGATTTTCAATACAAGTAAGCCTTTACTTATAAAAAATGATATAATGGTAAAAAGATTGAAAGGGAACCGATTATGAAAAAAAGATGGCTGTTGGCTTTGGTATTTGCTTATTTATTATTTATACCGAGCCTAGTTTTTGCAGTAGACTTTGATATCTTATCCTATCAGGGTGATTTGAATATTCATGCAGATAATACTGCAATTTTTAAGGAAACAATTACCTACCGCTTTGGAGATGATTATAATGGTCAGTTAGTTGGACTCGGGAAAGCTGGGAAAATGCCAGAAGGATTTGACATTGATCCCGATCCGACCGTTCAGGTCTCTAAAAATGGAAGAATTGTTCAAAATGCTTCCTTCTATACTATGGAGGAAGAGGACGGTTACAAGGTAAAAATTTACAATGCTGGATATGCTGGAGATACTGTTCGGGTAACGGTTACCTGGAAACTATCAAATCTTCTCTTCTTGTATAAGGATATCGCAGAGCTAAATTGGCAACCCTTGACAGATAGTACTGGAGACATCAAAGAGATTGAGTTCAAGGTCAGCTCTGATACTCCAGCGGAGAAACTCTATTTTCATGCAGGACAACTCCTAAGGGACTCTAGTGTTGAAAAAGTAAATAATCTCTATCATGTCAAAATGAAAGACCTTCCTAGAAAGCGACAGATCGAATTACACGCATACTGGCCTAGAAGTGCTTTTGCAGGAGCTCCAGATCAAGGATTAGAGGAAGAACGTTTAACCGATTTTAACCGGATTGAAAGCAATATAGCAACAGAAAAAGCGCAAAGTGAGATTTTGATGAAATGGGTATTTCCCGTCATTTTTATGAGTCTCTTACTTCTAGTTCCTATTTTCTATAGGATGTTTCGTCAGAGTACAAGCATTAAAAAGGTCTTTCCAAAAGATCATCGACTCTACGAACCACCGATGGATTTGCCTCCAATGGTTTTAGCAGAAGCAGTGTATTCAACTTCCTTAGAGGAAGTCAATCCCCTAAACAAATCAGGGTTTGGTAAATTTACTTTTGAACGTCTGATTCAGGCAACCTTGTTGGATTTAGTAGATCGAGGTCATTTATCTATTTTCCAAGGGGATGAGGAACCTTATGTGCGCATTATCAGTGAAAAGGGTTTGTCCAATTTTGAGAAAGAATGTCTACGCATGACCTTGTCAAATAAGAAAGAATTGGCTATTTCAGAGCTCTTCCCTGATTACCAAGTTTCATCTTCCCTTTACCGTGGTGCCAAAGAGTCAGATGAAAAACATATCCGAGAAACAGGCTCGCGTCTCAAACGCTCCTTTGAAGGAAGACTTCAACGCATTCAGTCTTGTGTCAAGGATAAGGTCCATGTACTTCGTATCCCAAGCTACTATCGTCCTTTGACAAGTGAGGAACGTCGCCTTGCTCTCGGGATGCGGGTCTGTTCAGCCATAACAGCTCTAGGTGGATTGCTTTTCTTTTATTATAGTTGGCAAACACATGGCTTCTTTTCGATCCCGTTTCTACTTTTAGGATTGACAGGATTAGGGACTAGTTTCTGGGTTTATCTTGCCACGCGAGGGGCCTATCGTGATGGAGTTCTAACAGAGGAAGGAGCAGAAATCTTCTATCTCTGGACGAGTTTTGAAAATATGCTTCGCGACATCGCTCATCTGGATCAGGCCGAGCTAGAGAGCATCGTCCTTTGGAATCGTCTACTGGTCTATGCGACTCTCTTTGGTTATGCCAAGAAGGTGAGCAAGTTAATGAAAGTCCGCCATATTCAGCTTGAAAATCCAGATTTGAATCTTTATGTAGCCTATGGTTGGCACTCACAGTTCTACACCTCAACTGCACAAATTAAGCAATATACTGCTGTCGCAAATACAGCTAGCAATTACTCTGTATCTTCTGGAAGTGGTTCTTCAGGTGGAGGATTCTCAGGAGGCGGAGGCGGTGGTAGCATCGGCGCCTTCTAAAAAATCTATCGCAACATCTGAAATTATGTTATAATAGAGGACAGAAAAAGGAGTAATGTATGTATTTTATTGAAATTTTGAAGTCAATCTTTTTTGGGATTGTTGAAGGAATTACGGAATGGTTGCCCATTTCAAGTACTGGCCACTTGATCTTGGTTGAAGAATTTGTACAATACAAGGACCAGAATGAAGCCTTCATGTCCATGTTTAATGTTGTCATTCAGCTTGGTGCCATTTTAGCAGTTATGGTCATTTACTTTAACAAGCTTAACCCTTTCAAACCTGGTAAAACTAAGGTAGAAGTTCGTAGAACTTGGCAATTGTGGTCAAAAGTCTTCGTTGCGACCTTGCCTTTGCTATTGGTTTTTAAATTAGATGATTGGTTTGATGTTAACTTTCATAACATGGTTTCAGTTGCAATCATGTTGATTATCTATGGTGTTGCCTTTATCTACCTTGAAAAACGAAATAAGGCGCAAGCCATTGAACCAACAGTGACAGAGCTAGACAAGTTGCCCTATAAAACAGCCCTTTACATTGGGCTCTTCCAAGTCCTCGCCCTCTTTCCAGGAACGAGCCGTTCAGGTGCGACGATCGTTGGTGGTTTGTTGAATGGAACAAGCCGCTCAGTCGTAACAGAGTTCACCTTCTATCTCGGAATTCCTGTTATGTTCGGAGCCAGCGCTTTAAAGATTTTCAAATTTATTAAAGCAGGTCAACTCTTGAGTTTTGGACAACTGTTCTTGCTCTTGGTTGCCATGGGTGTTGCCTTCGCAGTCAGCATGGTTGCTATTCGTTTCTTGACCAGCTATGTGAAGAAGCACGACTTTACACTCTTTGGTAAATACCGTATTGTACTCGGTAGTGTCTTGTTGCTCTATAGTTTTGTGCGTTTGTTTGTATAAGAAAAAAGCTTGAGGGAATTTTCCTTTAAGCTTTTTAAAATCCTGTCACCGTAATTCCTAGTAAACGGATACCTTTTTCTTTTTCAACAAGCTCTTCGTAGAGTTGAAGGGCAGTTTGAGAAATCTGACTAGCGTCCTGTGTTGCTTGTGGGAGGCTTTTTCGTCTAGTTAGAGTAGAGAAGTCAGCATATCGTATTTTTAGGATAATGACTTTTCCAGCTTTGTCCTGTTTACTGAGATTGAGAGCTACCTTTTCGGAGAGTAGAGTCAGCTCTTTTTTGATGTCTTCTTCTACTTGTAGAATCTTTCCATAGGTTTTTTCCTTGCCAATGGACTTACGAATGCGGTCGGGTTTGACCGGTGAGTTATGAATACCCCTGGCCTTTCGATAAAGCTCATAACCGAGTCTGCCGAACCGATCGATTAAAGTGACTTCAGAAACGTCCAATAAGTCTGCACCAGTATAAATGCCCATTTCATGAAGGCGTTCAACTGTTTTTTTGCCCACACCGTGAAATTTAGCAATGTCCATTTGTTTGAGAAAGTCTTGGGCTTGATCTGGGAGAATCACTGTCAAACCATGCGGTTTTTGATAGTCACTAGCCATTTTAGCTAAGAATTTGTTATAAGAGACGCCTGCAGAAGCAGTCAGGTGTAGTTCCTGCCAGATATCCTCTTGGATGAGGCGGGCTATTTTGACAGCAGACTTGATACCGAGTTTATTTTCCGTCACATCTAAGTATGCCTCGTCAATACTCATAGGTTCAATCAAATCTGTATAGCGTTTAAAAATAGCACGAATCTCAAGTCCCACAGTCTTATACTTTTCATAATTTCCAGAGATAAAGACAGCTTGGGGACAGCGCTCATAAGCTTCTTTAGAGCTCATAGCTGAATGAACTCCAAAAGCTCGTGCCTCGTAGCTACAGGTAGAAACGACACCTCGACCACCTGTTTGTCTGGGATCACTTCCGATGATAACAGGTTTGCCCTTTAACTTAGGATTATCTCTGATTTCCACCGCAGCAAAAAAGGCATCCATGTCGATATGGATGATTTTTCTGGACAAATCATTTATCAATGGAAATATGAGCATTTCAATCCCTTCTAGTGTCATTTTATATTTATTATACCCTTTTTTCTGAAAAAACGGGAAAGTTCAACCCGACTTTCAAAAATATAATACAGATAAGAACAGAAAAGAGACTGTATTATAAAAGAAAGCGTCTAAAATGCCGATTTTCTCTTGTTGAAATCGGTTACTGTATGGTATACTTGTCTCAAGAATGTAACAGATGACTGTTACTAGAAAAAAGAGGACATTAACATGGTTGTTAAGACAGTTGTTGAAGCACAAGACATTTTTGATAAAGCTTGGGAAGGCTTCAAAGGCGTAGATTGGAAAGAAAAAGCAAGTATTTCTCGCTTCGTTCAAGCTAACTACACACCTTATGATGGAGATGAAAGTTTCCTTGCTGGACCAACAGAACGTTCACTTCACATCAAAAAAATCGTAGAAGAAACAAAAGCACACTACGAAGAAACTCGTTTCCCAATGGACACTCGTCCAACATCTATTGCTGATATTCCTGCTGGATTTATCGACAAAGAAAACGAAGTGATCTTTGGTATCCAAAATGATGAACTCTTCAAATTGAACTTCATGCCAAAAGGTGGTATCCGTATGGCTGAAACTACTTTGAAAGAAAATGGATACGAACCAGATCCAGCTGTTCACGAAATCTTCACTAAATACGTAACAACAGTTAACGACGGTATCTTCCGTGCCTACACTTCAAACATTCGTCGCGCTCGTCACGCTCACACTGTAACTGGTCTTCCAGATGCCTACTCACGTGGACGTATCATTGGTGTTTACGCACGTCTTGCTCTTTACGGTGCAGACTACTTGATGCAAGAAAAAGTAAACGACTGGAATGCGATCAAAGAAATTGATGAAGAAACAATCCGTCTTCGTGAAGAAGTAAACCTTCAATACCAAGCATTGCAACAAGTTGTTCGCTTGGGTGACCTTTACGGAGTTGATGTCCGCAAACCAGCGATGAACACGAAAGAAGCTATCCAATGGGTTAACATCGCCTTCATGGCTGTCTGCCGTGTTATCAATGGTGCTGCTACATCTCTAGGACGTGTGCCAATCGTATTGGATATCTTTGCAGAACGTGACCTTGCTCGTGGTACATTTACTGAATCAGAAATCCAAGAGTTCGTTGATGATTTCGTTATGAAACTTCGTACAGTTAAATTTGCTCGTACAAAAGCTTATGACCAATTGTACTCAGGTGATCCAACCTTCATCACAACTTCTATGGCTGGTATGGGTAACGACGGTCGTCACCGTGTTACTAAGATGGACTACCGTTTCTTGAACACTCTTGACAACATCGGTAACTCACCAGAACCAAACTTGACAGTTCTTTGGACTGACAAATTACCATACAACTTCCGTCGCTACTGTATGCATATGAGCCACAAACACTCTTCTATCCAATACGAAGGTGTAACAACAATGGCTAAAGACGGATACGGAGAAATGAGCTGTATCTCATGCTGTGTGTCACCACTTGACCCAGAAAACGAAGATCAACGCCACAACATCCAGTACTTCGGTGCTCGTGTAAACGTTTTGAAAGCCCTTCTTACTGGTTTGAACGGTGGTTACGACGATGTTCACAAAGACTACAAAGTATTTGACATCGATCCTATCCGTGACGAAGTTCTTGAATTCGAATCAGTTAAAGCCAACTTTGAAAAATCTCTTGACTGGTTGACTGACACTTACGTAGATGCTTTGAACATCATCCACTACATGACTGACAAGTACAACTACGAAGCTGTTCAAATGGCCTTCTTGCCAACTAAACAACGTGCTAACATGGGATTCGGTATCTGTGGATTTGCTAACACTGTTGATACATTGTCAGCTATCAAGTACGCTACTGTTAAACCAATCCGTGATGAAAATGGCTACATCTACGATTACGAAACAATCGGTGAATACCCACGTTGGGGTGAAGATGACCCTCGTTCAAACGAATTGGCTGAATGGTTGATCGAAGCTTACACAACTCGTCTACGTAGCCATAAACTTTACAAAGACGCAGAAGCTACTGTATCACTTTTGACCATCACATCTAACGTTGCTTACTCTAAACAAACTGGTAACTCACCAGTCCACAAAGGTGTATACCTCAACGAAGATGGTTCTGTGAACTTGTCTAAACTCGAATTCTTCTCACCAGGTGCTAACCCTTCTAACAAAGCTAAAGGTGGATGGTTGCAAAACTTGAACTCACTTGCTAGCCTTGACTTTGGTTACGCAGCTGACGGTATCTCATTGACAACACAAGTTTCTCCACGTGCTCTTGGTAAGACTCGTGACGAGCAAGTTGATAACTTGGTAACAATCCTTGATGGTTACTTCGAAAACGGTGGACAACACGTTAACTTGAACGTTATGGACTTGAACGATGTTTACGAAAAGATCATGTCAGGTGAAGACGTTATCGTACGTATCTCTGGATACTGTGTAAACACTAAATACCTCACTCCAGAGCAAAAAACTGAATTGACACAACGTGTCTTCCACGAAGTTCTTTCAATGGATGATGCATTGAGCTAAGATTCAATTAGAATGAAAAGAAAGCTAGTCTATAGGACTGGCTTTTTTCTATAATATCAAAGATTGACCTAATTATAGATATAAGATATATTAAATTATTTATATTAGTTTACCGATATAAATAGTTCAAAATTGAATGGCTAGGTTATAGAATGGTGCAAATACGTGTATTTTTAAGTTAATATACTTGAATAGATTGTATTGAAATGTTATAATATATCAGATAAGCTCTAGTTAGTGATAGGGGTTGTCAAAATGGTATGATGTAATCTCTTAGGGAGATTAGAAATAAAAATTTCATATAGAAAAGAGGAGAAGAAATGTCGAAAAGCAAAGCGTTAAACATGCTTTCTAAATTTTCTGCGTTAGCTTTTGCTATTTTAGCTCTAGCATCTGTTTTGGTAGGGATTGTTAAAGCAGATAATCCTGTTTCAAAAGAATTGACACAAGTAATTACAGGCATCGATCTATTAGATGCTTCAGATACTAAGCAAAATGTGAGTTCGGAAGGAGATTTCTCGCTTCGTACGAATTTAGCATATAAGCTTCGCGTGACCTTTGATCTCAAACAGTATAATGAACATCTGAATAATGGAGATTATTTTACCTTTGATATACCTGCTCCTATGGCAGTTTATGAAGGGAGTCAGGATTTAATTGATCCGACAACAAAAGTTACTATTGGAGAAGCAGAAGTGACTTCAAATGGTACTGATCAAGGTGGGAAAGCAAAAATCACCTTGAAAAACTTGGATAAATATCTAGAGAAAACTGGTGGAGATAAGGTAAAGGATGTGTCAGGGAATTTTTCTGTTTCTTTTAGATTCTTAAAGGATCAGAATAAAACCCGCATTAACTTTAATTCATCCTCATTAAAGCAAGAAGTGACTCACATTTATTCATCAAAAACAATCGATGGTCCCAAAGTTGGTACTGAAAATTATGCTAAAATTGGGGGTCGTGCTGCCCTTGAAAATTGGAACTCTCCAAAACTGGCTGAGATTGGATCGGTTAGCAAGGGAGATGCATGGTCTACCTGGCGTGTACGTGTAAATACAGAGAAACAAGACTTAGGACAAAATATTGTATTACATGATACTATACCAAATGATGATACTAGTTACACTCCTGCACAGTATATTCCTGAGACTCTAAAAGTTTATAAGGCAAATATCACTGTTGGGACTTCTGCTGTTCCAGATGATGCAGTATTGTTAACGGAGGGAAAAGACTATACCGTTTCGTGGAACGAAAACTATACTTCATTCGATATCATTTTTAAAGATGGAACGACCTCTTATATAGTATCTTATAACACAACAACTCCTAATGATGGAAGTAAAGTAGGAAATAGGGTTGCTCTGTCATTGGCTGACGGGACTAAATTAGCACAGAATACAAGTCGTCCGGGAGCCCTTGATATGACAGCTGAGGCGACATCTTTGATTTCTGGTACGATTGTAGCATCTACTGCTTACCAAATTAAGATTCATAAGACTGATGCCTTCACTCTTGCTCCAGTTTCGGGTGCAGTATATACTGTGACAGCAGCAGATGATGCAAGTGAAACAACAGAAGTGACTACGAATGAAAAAGGAGTAGCGCTTACGAAAACTTATGATCAGAAATGGGAAGGTAAAACGTTCAAGATCAAAGAGAAGACTGCTCCATCAGGCTATAAACTAGATGAAAAAGAGTATACAGTTAAACTCGGTGCTGCGGGTTCTACTATTCATCTTAAAGATGAACCTGTTCCAGCTGTATTCAATGTGACGGCTAAGAAAGTAGTAGAAGGACGTACAGATAAACTTCCAAAAGCGGATGAGTTTACCTTTAACCTATTTTCTGCAGAGAACTTGAAGGACCCTGTAGCCACAGCAAAATCAAAAGCTGATGGAACGATTACCTTTGAGAATCTCCAAGTAAAAGGTGCGGGAACTTATCACTACATCATCAAAGAGGACACTTCAACAGCAGTTGCAGGCGTTACATTTGATACAGAAGCCAAGGAAGTTACTGTAGCAGCAACTTTCCAAAGTGGAGTTTTAACAGCAACTGTCACATCTGCAGAACCAACTTTCACTAACACTTATAAAGCAACTCCAGCTAAAGAAACTATCACAGCTAAGAAAGTCTTGAACGGTAAAGAACTTGAAGCTGATAAATACGAATTCGAACTTAAAAAAGGTGAAGAAGTCGTTGCGACAGCTAAAAACGCTGCAGACGGCACCGTTACTTTCAAAGAAATTGAGTTCGAAACAGCAGGTGATTACACTTACACTATCACTGAAAAAGCGGGTAGTGAAAAAGGTGTGACATACGATACTGCTAAACACGAAGTTAAGGTAAAAGTTACAGATAACGGCCAAGGTCAACTTGTTGCAACTGTTACAGGTAACAACCCAACCTTCACCAACACTTATAAAGCAGCTAAAACAAGTGCAACGATTACAGCTAAGAAAGTCTTGGAAGGTAAAGCCCTTGAAGCTGATAAATACGAATTCGAGCTTAAAGAAGGTGACAAAGTCGTTGCGACAGCTAAAAACGCTGCAGACGGTACTGTTACTTTCAAAGAAATCGAATACAATGAAGCAGGCGACCACACTTACACTATCTCAGAAAAAGCAGGTAGCGAAGCAGGTGTGACATACGACACTGCTACACATGAAGTGACAGTAAACGTTACAGATAACGGTCAAGGTCAACTTGAGGCGGCTGTTGCAGGTAACAACCCAACCTTCACCAACACTTATAAAGCAGCTCCAGCAAAAATTGCTATTGAAGCTAAAAAAGTTTTGAACGGTAAAGAGCTAGAGATAGATGAGTTTGAGTTTGAACTGAAAGAGGGTGACAAGGTTGTTGCGACAGCAAAGAATGCTGCGGGTGGATTGATTCGTTTTTCTGAAATTAGCTATTCAACAGCAGGAGTATATAACTACACTATTACAGAAAAGGTTGGCAATAAACTTGGTGTAACTTATGATAAAACAGAACATCCAGCAACTGTAGAAGTGAAAGATAATGGCGAAGGTCAACTTGTCGCGACAGTTACAAGTGAAACACCAGTTTTCGTTAATGACTATAAAGCGGAACCTGCACAGGCTACAATCAAAGCTAAGAAAGTCTTGAAAGGTAAAGCGCTTGAAGCTGATGCTTACACATTTGAACTGAAAGAAGGTTCAGATCTTGTAGCTACGGCTAAGAATACTGCCTCAGGAGAAGTTGTCTTCAACGTCACTTTCTCAGCAGCAGGCGATTACGCTTACACTATTACTGAAAAAGCTGGTGACGATAAAACAATCACTTATGATCAAAATGCGTATGAAGTGTTCGTCACTGTTGCGGATGATGGTAAAGGCCGATTGGTTGCGACTGTAGAAGATACGGATACAGAACGTGTCTTCACAAACACTTATACAGCACCAGCTCCAACAGCTACATCAGCAACACTTGAATTTACGAAAGAATTGACTGGTCGTACTTTGGTTGATGGTGAATTCCAATTTGAATTGTATGAAGGTACAAAACTAATTGATACAAAAACAAACCAAGGTGGAAGAGTAACATTTAATACAATCAACTATGATGCAGAAGGTGTTCATACTTATACTGTAAAAGAAGTGAATGCTGGAGCAACTGGTATTACTTACGATACAGAAAAGACTGCAAAGGTAACAGTAACCAAAGATGCAGCAACAAATGCCTTGAAGGCAGCTGTTGAATATCCAGCAGGTAGTGTCTTCAAGAATAGCTTCAAAGCACCAGCGGTAGAAGCTACGATTGAAGCAACTAAGAAACTTGAAGGTAAAGAACTTGCGGCTGATGCTTATACTTTCGAATTGAAAGAGAAAGGCGCAGTTGTAGCAGAAGCTAAGAATACTGCCGAAGGTAAAGTAGCCTTTGTTCGTTCATTCGAAGAAGCAGGTACTCATACTTATACCTTGGTTGAAAAAGTTGGTACTGAAGAGGGTATTGAATACGATAAGACTGAGCATACCGTAACAGTCACTGTAGTTGCGGATGATCAAGGTCTCTTGACTGCAAAGGTTTCGTATACCGATGGTAAAGAAGTTGTATTTACAAATAAATACACTGTTCCAACACCAATACCAGAACCAAATCCAAATCCAGCTCCAAATAATCCAGGAACAACGCCAGATCCAGCACCAACACCAGATCCAACGCCAAATAATCCAGGAACAAATCCAACTCCAGGAACAGAACCAACTGATCCAGGACAAAAAGAGGATCCAAAACCAGCACCTCCAGCTACTGAGACTAAAGGTAAAGCTGAACTTCCAAACACAGGGGAAGCAACCTCTATCCTTTCTGCGCTTGGATTTGTAGTCTTGGCATTGAGTGGATTGGTATTCTTCGTAAAACGCAAAGCTTAAGCTTTTGTAGAAGAAACATGAAACTTGGTAAGTGAGAATATTTCTTCTCTCTTAAACTTGATAGAGAAAGTCTCTAGAAAATTCGTTTTCTAGGGGCTTTTTTGTACTTCAAAAAATTTTTTTAAAAAATAGTCAAATTTGGTCAAAATGCTATTGACTTTTACTGACCAAAGTGGTATAGTAGGAACATAAGGAAAATGAATTCCTTAGAAAACTTCATTTTCAATGATTCTATTTCTTGAAAATGTACGATAGATACCCTAGAAAGGGGTGAGGCCTATGTTAAATCTAACAGACTTTGAAAAAAAGATGATAAAAGGCTTATTTAAGAAAGAAAAACCAGAAATTATACGTAGGGTAGCTAGTTAGCTAGTCTAAAATTTTTAAAACAAAGGTCAAAGATAGTCAATATCAGAGATCGCATATAATTAAGAATAAACGAGGTAAAGAATATGAACAACAACTTTAATAACTTTAACAACATGGATGATTTATTTAACCAATTGATGGGTGGTATGCGAGGATATAGTTCTGAAAATCGTCGCTACCTGATTAATGGACGTGAAGTGACACCTGAGGAATTTGCTCACTATCGTGCAACTGGTCAATTGCCAGGTAATGCAGAAGTTGATGGACAAATGCAACAACAGGCTTCAGGTATGAAACAAGACGGTGTCCTTGCTAAACTAGGTCGTAACTTGACAGCGGAAGCTCGTGAGGGCAAGTTGGATCCTGTTATCGGACGAAACAAGGAAATTCAAGAAACATCTGAAATCCTCTCACGTCGTACGAAAAATAATCCTGTTCTGGTCGGAGATGCAGGTGTTGGTAAGACAGCCGTTGTCGAAGGCTTGGCACAAGCGATTGTGAATGGAGATGTTCCAGCTGCCATCAAGAATAAGGAAATTATTTCTATTGATATCTCAGGTCTTGAAGCTGGTACTCAATACCGTGGCAGCTTTGAAGAAAACGTTCAAAATCTAGTCAATGAAGTGAAAGAAGCAGGGAATATTATCCTCTTCTTTGATGAAATTCACCAAATTCTCGGTGCTGGTAGCACTGGTGGAGACAGTGGATCTAAAGGGCTTGCGGACATTCTCAAGCCAGCTCTCTCTCGTGGTGAGTTGACTGTTATTGGGGCAACGACTCAAGACGAATACCGTAATACCATCTTGAAAAATGCAGCACTTGCTCGTCGTTTCAACGAAGTTAAGGTCAATGCTCCTTCAGCAGAGGATACCTTTAAAATCCTTCAAGGGATTCGTGACCTCTATCAACAACACCACAATGTCATCTTGCCAGACGAAGTCTTGAAAGCAGCGGTGGATTATTCTATCCAATACATTCCTCAACGTAGCTTGCCAGATAAGGCTATTGACCTTGTGGACGTAACGGCTGCTCACTTGGCAGCTCAACATCCTGTAACAGATGTGCATGCTGTTGAACGGGAGATTGAGGCAGAAAAAGACAAGCAAGAAAAAGCAGTTGAGGCAGAAGACTTTGAAGCAGCTCTTAATGCTAAGACACGCATTGCTGAATTAGAGAAAAAAGTCGCAAACCACACAGAAGACATGAAAGTGACTGCAAGCATCAACGATGTGGCTGAGTCTGTGGAACGAATGACAGGTATTCCAGTGTCACAAATGGGAGCGTCAGACATCGAACGTTTGAAAGATATGGCTCATCGCTTGGAACACAAGGTAATCGGCCAAGATAAGGCAGTAGAAGCAGTGGCTCGTGCTATCCGTCGTAACCGCGCTGGTTTTGATGAAGGCAATCGCCCAATCGGTAGCTTCCTCTTTGTAGGGCCTACTGGAGTTGGTAAGACGGAGCTTGCTAAGCAATTGGCGCTCGATATGTTTGGTACCAAGGATGCGATTATCCGCTTGGATATGTCTGAATACAGTGACCGCACAGCCGTTTCTAAATTGATCGGTACAACAGCAGGTTATGTGGGTTATGATGACAATAGCAATACCTTGACAGAACGTGTTCGTCGCAATCCATACTCTATCATTCTCTTGGACGAAATTGAAAAGGCTGATCCTCAAGTCATTACCCTTCTCCTCCAAGTCTTGGATGATGGTCGTTTGACTGATGGTCAAGGAAATACAGTGAACTTCAAGAACACAGTCATTATCGCGACATCAAATGCTGGATTTGGCTATGAAGCCAACTTGACAGAAGATGCGGATAAGCCAGAATTGATGGATCGTTTGAAACCATTCTTCCGCCCAGAGTTCCTTAACCGCTTTAACGCAGTTATCGAATTCTCACACTTGAATAAGGAAGACCTTTCTAAGATTGTGGACTTGATGTTGGCGGAAGTCAACCAAACCTTGGCTAAGAAAGACATTGATTTGGAAGTCGGCCAAGCAGCTAAAGACTTTATCACAGAAGAAGGTTATGACGAAGTTATGGGTGTTCGCCCTCTCCGTCGCGTGGTGGAACAACAAATTCGTGATAAGGTAACAGATTTCCACTTGGATCATCTAGATGCCAAACATTTGGAAGCAGATATGGAAGATGGCGTTTTGGTTATTCGTGAAAAAGCCTAACTCAAGATTTTGAGAATAAAAAAAGAAGGAACTAGCTAAAAAGCTGGTTCCTTTTTGTGTTTAGATGACATGGCGCTCAAAGGCATCATCTGAAATTCCTTGTTCTAGGATGAGTTTCGCCCATTCTTTAGCAGAAAAGAGGCTGTGGTCCTTGTAGTTTCCGCAAGATTCGATGGTTGTTCCAGGAACATCTTCCCAAGTAGTGGTTTCAGCGATTTCCTTGAGTGAATCCTTGATAACAGCAGCAATTTCAGCACTGGTATGACGTCCCCACATAATCATGTGAAAACCTGTACGGCAGCCAAATGGCGAACAGTCAATCATGCCGTCAATGCGGGTACGGATGAGTTTTGCCAAGAGGTGTTCGATAGTGTGAAGCCCAGCAGTAGGGATAGAGTCCTCATTTGGCTGTACCAAGCGAATATCAAAGTTGGAGATGACATCTCCCTTTGGTCCGGTTTCTTCCCCAATCAAGCGAACATAGGGGGCTTTAACAATGGTGTGGTCAAGTTCAAAACTTTCAACAATAACTTCTTTTGACATGGTAGTTCCTTTCAGTTTTCTTCTTTCATTATAACATAAAGGGTGCTGTTGATGGAGTTTGATAAATGACTTTTTGGTACTAGAATGATAATAAAGTCTCTATACATAAACCTCAGAATTATAAAGAAAGAATGGAGAGAAGAATACCTTGTGAAAGAAAAGTTTAGTTTTTCTAGTGGAACTAAGGTGAATTTTGAAAATTGGATCAACTTTTTCTGAAATTTCTGTTTAATCTCTGAACTAATTCTGAACTAGATTGGGTATACTGGAGAAAATAAAGACAAAGGAGTTCAGTATGGAACATATTGTAAAAATTGATCGTGTTTCTAAAAAATATGGAGACAAGCAAATTTTAAAGGATATTTCTTTTACAGCTAGGAGTGGTCGCATTACGGCTTTTCTAGGACATAATGGTGCAGGAAAAAGCTCGACCTTGAGGATTCTCTTGGGCTTAGATCGGGCGACAGCAGGAACTGCGACTTTTGATGGGCAAACCTATCAGTCAATGATTTATCCTCTCAAAACAGTAGGTGCAGCTTTTGACGGTATTGGAGGTCTGCCAAATAGAAAGGTTTACGACCATCTGCATATTATTGCTGCAAGTAATGCTATTCCGAAGTTTCGGATTGATGAGGTATTGGATATGACTGGGATCGCTCATAAGAAAAAGGATTTCTTATCAAGCCTGTCTCTGGGGGAAGGTCAGCGGTTGGGTTTGGCAGTAGCTTTACTAGGTGATCCCCAGTTTTTAATATTAGATGAGCCGACCAATGGACTGGATCCAAGTGGGATTAAGTGGTTTAGAAGGTTTATTCGCCAGCAGGCTGATTTAGGGAAAACCGTCCTTCTATCCTCTCATATTCTGTCTGAGGTACAAATGGTAACAGATGATGTAGTCTTGATTCATCATGGGCAAATTATCGAACAGGGAACGCTAGAAGATGTATTACAAGGAACAGATAGTTTAGAAGAGCTCTTCTTCGACTTAACAGAGGAGGTTTAAGATGAAAGAAACGATGTCCTTATTGCATTCAGAGTGGTTGAAAATCCAATCAACCAAGGCTTTCAGGGTAAGTGTGGTCTTTATGCTGTTATTGGTACCTGTTGTGTCATGGCTAGAGGGACGTCAGTATCTGTCTATCGGTTTAGATGCGACCCCTGAGACGGTTCCCGGTCTGGCAGAAGCTATTGATCCGCTTGAATATCTAGGTCTTAATGGCGCTTCTATGGGTGGTATGGTTTTAGTCATCTTATCTGGAATTTTGGGAGCAACGGAATTTCAGTCTCATAGCTTGCGAACCAGTCTATTGGCTTGTAATAACCGCTTGAAGCTACTTATGGGGAAAATATTGACCTTTGGTTTGTTTTCACTCATCATTAGCTTGTTATCCATTTATTTGAGCTATATTGTCATGCACTTGGCTTTAGGAAAAGAAGGGCTACATCCAATTTTACTTAATCAAGCTGCCTGGAGTCATCTTTTATGGAAGGCACTAGCTACTGCATTGCTAGGTCTCTTGTCCTTTTTATTGGGATTGCTTGGGCGGACGATGTTGCTTCCCTTACTCTTTCTTGTGCCCCAGCTCTATAATCTGGGAAACTACCTGGCAGCTCATACGAGTTGGGGTGCTTATCTGCCACAGCCCGCAGGAGAGTTATTTGTTGCAACGCCGACTTCCCAATATGCCAACAATCCCTTGCAAGGACTCTTGATACTAAGCGTATGGTTGCTAGTCATCGGCGTCATGGCCTCTCTGCGCTTTTTGAAGACGGATTTAGGAGGACGCTACTGATGATAAAAGCTCTGCTTAAAAGTGAATGGATTAAGTTTCGTTCTTACTATCTCGTTCTTGGTGTCGCCTTGGTGGCTCTGGTAGTCGTTCCTTTTTTTCTGATGAATCTTGACTACAGTCAGACAGCAGTTGGCCAGACAAAGGCTCTGAGTGAAGCTTTGCATGCTCTCTATCTGGCGCAGCCTGTCATCGTCATCTTTACTTCCCTCTATTTTGCCCAGGAGTTTGTCAAGTCTGGGATGCGAACGAATTTTCTAACCGTATCAAATAGAAAGGCTTGGTTGGCTGGGAAATTCCTTTTTCTGGCCGTTCTGCTCTTGGTTCTCTACAGTGTCATGATAGGCAGCTGTTTCTTTGTTATGCTGGCTCGATTTGACCTAGACTTTAGCTGGCCCTTACTGGGGAAATTCCTCTATTACAGCTCTTTTGGTCTTCTCAGCAATCTTTTTCTGGCTCTTTTAGCTGCTGGTCTCGCTTTGCTCTTTCAATCTTGGGTTGTGCCGGTGTCGGTGCTATTTCCTCTCTTGATTGGTCTTAGCCGTTTATTGACAACTTTTATCAAAGAAGCAAAGTACCTGCCCGATCTGGCTACGCTAAATCTTTTTGAGTATGAAGGGCTTCAGCATTCAATAGATCTATCAGGGTTGGGAATACAGCTGTTCTGGCTAGCTTTGATTTGGAGCTCTGCTATATTCTTGACCTTGAAACGAGATGTTCGCTAGAGGTATGCTATAATGGAAATCATGAGACAGTATCGTATTTTGGTGGTTGATGACGACCGGAGCATTTTAAAGCTGGTGAAAAACGTCCTAGAGCTAGATGCTTATGACGTGACGACGCTTGATCGGATAGAAGAGCTCGAGCTGACGGATTTTGTAGGATATGATTTGATTCTGCTAGATGTGATGATGGAGCCTGTTAATGGTTTTGAGCTGTGTTCCTACATTCGTCCTCATCTTTCGTGTCCAATTATCTTTCTGACAGCTAAGGAGTTAGAGGCGGACAAGGTGGAAGGGCTCTTTCGCGGAGCAGATGACTATATTGTCAAGCCTTTTGGGACCAAAGAATTGCTGGCGCGTGTCAGAGCTCATCTTCGGCGGGAGGAAAGACGGGAGGAGCGATATTCTGAAATTGCTTCTTGTCAATTTTATCCAGAGCGCTATGAAGTTGCCTATTTTGGTAAAGTCTTGAAATTTTCAGAGCGAGAGTTTAAGTTGCTGCATTTACTAGCTAGCAATCCCAAGCAGACCTTTTCAGCTGAACGCCTGCATACCTTGCTTTACCCAGAAAGCTCAGAAACACAGCTTCGCTCCATCTCAGAATACGTATATCAGATTCGCCAAAAATGCAAACAAGAAGGGCTGCAAGCAATCGCAACAGTGAGAGGAGTAGGCTATAGATGGCAATTAGAACCCGAAATTTCAAAAGCCTAGTCTGGACAACTAGCTTGAAAATCGTCTTTTTTCATGTTTTGATTTTTGTGCTTATAGGCTATGAATTTACGCAAGGAAGTGATTACGTTCTTTTCACCTTGTTCTTCTGGGCAGGGAGCTTGCTGCTGATTACTTTTTATCATATTTTGAAATTGCTCCGAAAAATCGACAGGGAAATAAAAATGCTAAAGTGCGAGAAGCTTTTAGAAGAAAATCAAAGTCAGCTTTTTCGGATTGAGGAAATGCTAGAAGTTTATAGCGATTTACGGAGCAGCCACCAAGAAAATGCTCATCTTCTAGAAAGAGAGCAGCAGCATAATCAGGAGTTGATTTTACAGCTATCAGCGACATCGCACGATTTGAAGACGCCCCTAACTGTAATTAAGGGGAATGCTGAACTCTTGGAATTGGCGCAGTTAGGCCAGCCACAGGCAGACTATGCTTCTGAGATTTTGCAGGCCAGTCACAAGATGGAAGAGTATTGTGGCTCTTTGATTGATTACGCTAAGACTTTTCAGATTGATTCTAATCAGTTCATTCAGCTTTCCTTAGGGGATTTTTTGGCTTATCTACAGGATGATTGGGCACTGTTCAGCAAACAGGAAAGCTATCATTTTTATCTCCAAGAAGATTGTGATCTTAGCTTGAGATTGTCCATTCATTTGGACTATCTCAAGCGGGCTTTGCTCAATATCTTACTGAATGCGCTTGAACATGCTAATCAGGACCAAAAGGAAGTCAAGCTAACGGTATCAGTGCAGCAGGACCAGTTGGTTTTTGCTATCTGGAACAATGGCCCTGCATTTTCTGAGGAGATGCTGCTGGGAGCAGAACTGCTCTTTTACCAGAGTGACCAAAGCCGCAATTCAACTAATCCCCATCATGGTATCGGCTTAGCCTTTTCTAAGCAGGTAGCTCTCTTGCATGGTGGTCGTCTGACCCTGCTCAATCCAGACCAAGGAGGAGCCTCTGTCGAGTTGACAATTTCATTGAAATAAATGAGAATGGAAAATCATAAAAACGCATAATACCAAGTGTCCAAAAGACTTGATATTATGCGTTTGATTTTTTTATTATGTAAAGATTTACTAGATTTTTCTCTCAAATTGAGTTTTGTCCAGCCTCGTTTAATTACTTCCGATACAAGCGATCGTATTGGTAGTATGGGTCAAAGGTTACGTTGATGCCTAGCTTGCGAAGGACGTTCTTGTCTTCATCGGTCAAGATGATGGTTGAATGAGCTTCGCTTCCTTTGAGATTCCCAAGTTCTTCCATGGCACGCGCAGCATCAGGATTTTCCATAGCTGTGATTGCAAGTGCAATCAGGATTTCATTTGAGTGGAGGCGAGGATTGCGACTACCGAGATGATTGATTTTAAGACCTTGAATTGGTTTGACGACTTCAGGCTCGATTAATTTTACTTCCTTAGCGATGTTAGCTGATTTTTTGATGGCATTGATCAAGGCAGCAGCTGTAGGACCAAAGAGTTCAGAGTTTTTACCAGTGACAATTTCTCCATTTGGCAATTCAAGGGCTAGAGCAGGGCCACCAGTTTCTTCTGCTTTTTGGCGTGCAGCGACAGCAACCTTACGGTCTGCAGGTGTGATGCCGAGGTCGTTCATGAGAAGTTCAATCTTCTTGACAGCAGTTTCTCCGACTTTTTCAGCTTTAAAATCAAGAACAGTTTGATAGTAGCGACGGATGATTTCTTGTTTAGAAGCTTCGACAGCAGCTTCATCATCTGTAATAGCGAAACCAACCATGTTGACACCCATGTCTGTTGGTGAAGCGTATGGAGATTCACCTAGGATACGTTCCAACATACGTTTTAGCACTGGGAAGATTTCGATATCACGGTTGTAATTGACCGTTGTTTCTCCGTAGGTTTGAAGATGGAAAGGGTCAATCATATTGACATCATCAAGGTCTGCAGTTGCAGCCTCGTAGGCCAAATTGACCGGATGATGAAGGGGAAGATTCCAAACTGGGAAGGTTTCAAACTTAGCGTAACCAGACTTGATGCCATTGAGTTGGTCATGGTACATATTGGACATACAAGTTGCCAATTTTCCAGAACCAGGTCCAGGAGCGGTTACGACAATCAAGTTGCGACTGGTTTTGATATAGTCGTTTTTCCCCATACCTTCTGGAGAAATGATGTGGTCCATATCAGTCGGGTATCCTTTGATTGGATAATGAAGATAGGAATCAATCCCGTTTTTATCTAACTGGTTGCGGAAGGCATCTGCAGCTGGTTGGCCAGCGTATTGTGTGATGACAACCGAACCAACAAAAATTCCCAGCTCATTGAATTTGTCAATCAAACGAAGAACTTCTTGGTCATAAGAAATACCTAGATCGCCACGTGCTTTGGAATGTTCAATGTTGCTAGCGTTAATGGCAATCACAACTTCAACTTGCTCCTTCAACTCCTGCAAAAGTCTGATTTTGTTGTCAGGTTCATAGCCAGGAAGGACGCGTGCAGCGTGGAAGTCTTCCAACATCTTGCCCCCGAATTCCAAATAAAGCTTGCCGTCAAATTGGTTGATGCGCTCCAAAATATGGTTGCGTTGTAGATTCAAATATTGTTCAGAACTAAAAGCTTGTTTTTTCATTTTTTTACCTCTGACCTCTATTATAATAAAAAATTGGGAGTTAGGAAACTATGGAGCTAAAAAAGAAATCAAAAAGATTAGGCAAACGCTTGCACTAAGTTTTAAAAAGCGCTATCATAGACTATAGATTATGAAAATAATGAGGTAAACAGATGCAAGAAAAATGGTGGCACAATGCCGTAGTCTATCAAGTCTATCCTAAGAGCTTCATGGATAGTAATGGAGATGGAATTGGCGATTTGCCAGGAATTACTAGTAAGTTGGACTATCTAGCCAAGTTAGGAATCACAGCGATTTGGCTTTCTCCTGTTTATGATAGCCCTATGGATGATAATGGCTACGATATTGCTGATTATCAAGCGATTGCAGCTATTTTCGGAACCATGGAGGACATGGACCAACTCATCACAGAATCTAAGAAGCGTGATATCCGAATTATCATGGACTTGGTGGTCAATCATACCTCAGATGAACACGCCTGGTTTGTCGAGGCCTGTGAGAATCCTGGTAGTCCTGAGCGTGACTACTATATCTGGCGCGATGAGCCCAATGATTTGGATTCTATCTTTAGTGGGTCTGCTTGGGAATACGATGAAAAGTCAGGTCAATACTATCTTCACTTTTTCAGTAAGAAACAGCCTGATCTCAACTGGGAGAATGAAAAACTTCGCCAGAAAATTTATGAGATGATGAACTTTTGGATTGATAAAGGAATTGGTGGTTTCCGTATGGATGTTATTGACATGATTGGGAAAATTCCTGATGAGAAGGTAGTCAATAATGGTCCCATGCTCCATCCCTATCTCAAGGAAATGAATCAGGCAACTTTTGGGGATAAAGATCTCTTGACGGTGGGAGAAACTTGGGGAGCAACGCCAGAGATTGCTAAACTCTACTCGGATCCAAAGGGACAAGAATTGTCTATGGTCTTCCAGTTTGAACATATCTGTCTTCAATATCAGGAAGGGCAACCTAAGTGGCACTACCAAAAAGAGTTAAATGTAGGGAAGTTAAAAGAGATTTTTAACAAATGGCAGACAGAGTTAGGAGTTGAAGACGGCTGGAATTCCCTCTTCTGGAACAATCATGACCTTCCTCGCATCGTCTCTATCTGGGGAAATGACCAAGAATACCGTGAAAAATCTGCTAAAGCCTTTGCAATCTTACTTCATCTCATGAGAGGGACGCCTTATATCTACCAAGGTGAGGAGATTGGGATGACCAACTATCCATTTGAAACACTGGACCAAGTAGAAGATATAGAATCCCTCAACTATGCGCGTGAAGCTCTTGAAAAAGGTGTTTCTATGGAAGAAATCATGGACAGCATCCGTGTCATCGGTCGTGATAATGCCCGTACTCCGATGCAGTGGGATGAGAGTAAAAACGCTGGCTTCTCAACAGGTCAACCTTGGTTAGCAGTTAATCCAAACTATGAAGAAATCAACGTTCAAGAAGCACTGGCAAATCCAGATTCTATTTTCTATACTTATCAAAAACTCGTTCAAATCCGTAAGGAAAACAGTTGGCTGATTCGCGCTGACTTTGAATTGCTTGATACGGCTGATAAGGTTTTTGCTTATATCCGTAAGGACGGTGAGCGCCGCTTCCTAGTTGTGGCTAACTTGTCCAATGAAAAACAAGATTTTTCGGTAGGAGGAAAAGTCAAATCTGTCTTGATTGAGAACACTACTGCTAAAGAAGCAGTTGAAAAACAGACCTTAGAGCCATGGGATGCTTTCTGTGTGGAACTAACGGATTAAAATAAGTGAACCTCAAGCCTTTGATGCTTGGGGTTCTTTTACTAAAAAATATATAGAAAAGCCTTTTAAAAATATTTGTTAGAATTTTCTAAAAAATCTGGCGAAAGTCCTTGCTTTTATGAAAAAATAGGGTATAATGGTGAAAACACTATCTTTAAGGAGATTACTTATGAAATCGAAAAAGTGGCTCTTAGGAGCAGGTGCTGTTTTGAGTGCAGCCCTATTATTAACTGCTTGTGGGCAAAGTGAAAAGAAAGCGGACGTTCCCAAAACATTCTCTTATGTCTACGCTATGGATCCATCTTCTTTGGATTATAGTGTGACGAGCAAGAGCTCAACCTCTGACGTTATAGCAAACGTTGTTGATGGTCTTTTGGAAAATGATAAGTATGGGAACTTAATCCCATCACTTGCAGAAGACTGGTCTGTTTCAAAGGATGGTTTGACTTACACCTACAAACTTCGTAAGGGAGTAAAATGGTATACCTCTGATGGAGAAGAATACGCTGAAGTTAAGGCCAAAGACTTTGTTACTGGGCTTAAACATGCCGCTGACGGAAAATCAGATGGTCTTTCTTTGATTCAGGATTCTATCAAAGGTTTGGCAGAGTATGTTAGTGGTGAGAACAATGATTTCTCTACCGTAGGAGTTAAGGCTGTTGATGATTACACGGTAGAATACACGCTCAATAAACCAGAAAGTTTCTGGAACTCTAAGGTCACAACTGCAACCATGCTCCCAGTTAATGAAGAATTTTTGAATTCTAAAGGGAGCGACTACGGTGCACCAACCCCATCAAGTATCCTTTATAACGGTCCTTATTTCTTGAAATCATTGACTTCAAAATCAGTCATTGAGTATGAAAAGAATCCAAACTACTGGGATAAGGACAATGTTAAGATTGACAACATCAAACTAACTTTCTACGATGGATCAGACCAAGAATCTTTGATTCGTAGCTTTACACAAGGTGCTTATACAACAGCCCGTCTCTTCCCAACAAGCTCAAACTTTGAGTCAACTAAACAAGAGTACGGCGATAAGATTGTCTACAGTCCACAAGAAGCGACTAGCTACTACCTCACTGTTAACGTAAACCGCCAATCTTACAATAAAACAGCCAAAACAGACGAAGCTCAAAAAACTTCAACGAAAGAAGCTCTGCTTAACAAGAACTTCCGTCAGGCGCTAAACTTTGCCCTTGACCGTCATTCTTATACTGCTCAGTTGAATGGTGAAGAAGGTGCGAACAAGATTATCCGTAACAGCCTAGTGCCTCATGACTACGTTCAAGTAGGTGAAAAGACCTTTGGAGAGTTGGCGCAGGCAGAGCTCGTTTCATATGGAGACCAGTGGAAAGATGTAGCCCTTACAGATGGCAAGGATACGATTTACAGTCCTGAAAAAGCTAAGGCAGCCTTTGCTAAAGCAAAGGAAGAATTGCAAGCTAAGGGTGTTACCTTCCCAATCCATTTGGATATCCCCGTTGAACAAACAGATGTAATCGCGGTTCAACAAACCAACTCACTCAAGCAGTCTATCGAATCATCACTTGGTACTGAAAATGTCATTGTTGATGTCCTTCAAATGACCGATAATGAGAAAATGAGCATTACGTCTCAAGCCAAGGTTCCATCCCAAAAAGACTATGACTTGAACGGAACTGGTTGGGGACCAGACTATCAAGACCCAGCTACCTACCTCAACATCCTTGATGCTAAGAAGGGTTCTGCCCTTAAACACTTGGGGATCAAGCGCGGAGGAGATCCAGAAGTGATGGCTCAAGTTGGACTGGACGAATACAAGAAACTCTTGGATGACGCTGCAGCTGAAACCAGCGACCTTAATAAGCGTTATGAAAAATATGCTAAAGCTCAAGCTTGGGTGTCTGATAGCTCACTCTTGATTCCAGTTGCTTCTTCAGGTGGTTCTCCAACTGTTAGCCGAACTGTACCATTCACAAAAGCATACTCTCAAGTCGGAATCAAGGGAGACCCATTTGTGTTCAAAGGTTTGGAGTTGCAAAATGACGTTGTGACTGCAAAAGAATACGAAGAAGCCTTCAAGAAATGGCAACAAGAAAAAATCGAAACAAATGCCAAATACCAAAAAGAACTTGAAAAACACGTCAAGTAATCTATAAATAGAAAAGGAAGTTGCAGGAAACTGTGCTTCCTTTTTTTGTTTTGAGACACCAGTTGTCATAAAAGTAGTAACTTTACATTTTTGAATAAATTTGATAAAATATGGTTATGTTATAAAAAGTGACATAAAGGAGCAAATGATGATCAAAATGAAAAAAAGACTAATCGGGACAGGTCTTGTCTTAGCGACAGGGATTTTGCTCTCGGCATGTGGACAGTCCAACACAGATACTAGCACTTATTCATCAACATTTAGTGCGAATCCAACAACTTTTAACTATCTTCTAGATTATTATGCAGATAACACTGCCGTTATTACCAATCTTGTAGATGGTTTGCTAGAAAATGACAGCTACGGGAACCTCGTGCCTGCTCTTGCAGAGGATTGGTCAGTTTCAGCAGATGGTTTGACCTATACCTACAAGCTTAGAAAAGATGCCAAGTGGTATACAGCTGATGGTGAGGAATATGCTTCAGTCAAAGCTCAGGATTTTGTCACTGGGATCAAATATGCCGCGGACAACAAGGGGCAAGCCATGGATCTGATCCAAAATTCAATCAAGGGATTGAATGACTATGTGACGGGTGTGACCAATGACTTTTCAACTGTTGGTGTCAAAGCCTTGGATGACTATACGGTTGAGTACACTTTGACACGACCAGAACCTTATTGGAACTCTAAGACAACCAATAGTATTCTTTTCCCAGTCAACGAAGAGTTCTTGAAATCAAAGGATAAAGATTTTGGTACCTTGACACCAGACAGTATCCTTTATAACGGTCCCTATCTGTTAAAAGATTTCACATCAAAATCTTCGATCGAATATGTGAAGAATCCACACTATTATGACCATGATAAAGTAACCATTGAAAAAGTTAAGTTAGCTTACTTTGATGGGTCAGATCAGGAGATGACCATTCGAAACTTTGAAAGTGGTGCTTACTCGATTGCAGGAGTCTATCCAAATAGTTCGAACTATGCTAAGACAAAAGAAAAATACCAAGACAATATCGTCTATAGCTTACAAGACAAGACATCTTGGTACTTTAACTTTAACGTCAACCGCAAAACCTATAATCATACCGCTAAAACAACGGACGAACAAAAGAAATCAGCTCAAACAGCTATCTTAAATAAAAATTTCCGTCAGGCTATCAACTTTGGAATTGATCGAACAGCCTACTCTGCTCAATCTAACGGTGAAGAAGCAGCGAGCAAAACCCTTCGTAATACTTTGGTTCCCCCAACATTTGTCCAGGTGGGAGATAAGACCTTTGGAGAAGTAACAGCTTCTAAGCTTGTGAACTACGGAACTGAGTGGTCAGGTATCAATTTGGCAGACGCTCAAGATGCCTACTTTAACAAGGAAAAGGCCCAAGCAAAATTTGCGGAAGCTAAAAAGGAATTGGAAGCCCAAGGCGTGACTTTCCCAATCCATTTGGATGTCCCTGTTGATCAGACGAATAAAAATGCGGTTTCTGGTATGAACTCGGTTAAACAAACCCTTGAAACAGTACTAGGTTCTGACAATATCGTTATTGATGTTCAACAGCTTTCTACAGATGACTTTGGAAATGTTGCTTTCCTAGCACCAAATCCAGCAGCTCGTGACTACGACCTAAACTTTGATGGTTGGGTTGGTGATTACCAGGATCCATCAACTTATCTAGATCCCTTCAATGCTGAAACTGGCTTCTATCTCAAGATTTTTGGTCTTGATGCCAAGGAAGACCAAGAGCTCATTAAGAGTTTGGGGCTCGATACCTATACACAACTCCTGAAAGAAGCAGATGCTGAGAACAAAGATGTCGCTAAGCGCTATGAAAAATACGCTGAAGCTCAAGCTTGGATGATTGACAATTCTCTAGTCATGTCTGCTATGTCAAATGGCGGTACAGCCTCTGTAACCAAAGTAACTCCGTTTACACGTGCCTACTCCCTAGTAGGTATCAAGGGTGACGGAAATAATTATAAGTACATGAGATTACAAAAAGACCCTGTTACCAAGAAACAATTTGATGAAGCCAAGGCTAAGTGGGAAGAAGAAAGTAAAAAGGCTATCGAAAAGAGCCAGAAAGAGTTTGAAAACCACGTAAAATAAGATTACAGACAAGGTTGCCCCTGAGCGCCTTGTCTTTTTGTGCAGAATGGCATTCGGAACTTTGCTTATATTTCAGAGCAACTTAAGAGAACAAAAGCGAATGAAAACGCTGAAAATAGCAAGGATGGATGGAATTTCCATCATGATTGTGATATAATATTTATAACTATTAACGTGTATAGGGGATTATCATGAGTAGACGTTCAAAGAGAGCTCGTTCTGGCAACATGAAACGAAATATTAACATAGTCTTATTAACCATTTATCTACTGTTGGGTGGTTTTTTGCTGTTCTTGATTTTTAAACATAATATCCTAGCTTTTCGATACCTCAATATCCTTACGGCGGTTCTTATTTTTATTTCTGCTGTAATTGCAATCCTTCTGATAGTGTATAAAAAAGCCGAGAAGTTTACGGTTTTCTTTTTGACACTTGCTATCGTAGTTAGCTCGGTTTCTCTCTATGCTTTGCAACAGTTTGTCGGTTTTACCAATCATATCAATGCGACCTCAAACTACTCAGAGTATTCGATGAGTGTGGTCGTTTTGAAAGATAGTGAAATCAGTAATGTGACTCAGTTAGGGAGTGTTACAGGTCCGACTGAAACAGATAATGATAATATCCAAAAGTTGGTGGCGGATATTAAGACGACACAGAGTAAAGACTTGACAGTTGAACAGAGTACTTCTTATCTAGCAGCTTATAAGAGTCTGCTTTCTGGCGAAACGAAAGCAATTGTCTTAAATAGTGTCTTTGAAAATATCATTGAAGCAGAGTATCCAGATTATGCTTCAAAAATCAAAAAAATCTATACAAAACAATTAACTAAGGATGTTGCGGCACCAAAGGTATCGAAGAATAAAGCTTTCAATATTTATGTGAGCGGTATTGATACCTATGGTCCGATTAGTTCCGTTTCGCGTTCTGATGTGAATATTCTAATGACTGTGAATCGAGATACCAAGAAAATCCTTCTCACTACAACTCCTCGTGATTCCTATGTTCCGATTGCGGATGGAGGAAACAATCAAAAGGACAAATTGACCCATGCAGGGATTTATGGAGTAGACTCGTCGATTCATACCTTGGAAAATCTCTATGGGGTGGATATTAACTATTATGTGCGCTTGAACTTTACCTCTTTCTTGAAGTTGATTGACCTTTTAGGTGGCGTAGATGTTTATAATGACCAAGATTTCACATCTTTACACGGGAAGTTCCATTTCCCAGTTGGAAATGTCCATCTAGACTCTGAGCAGGCTCTTGGTTTTGTCCGTGAGCGCTACTCTCTAGCAGATGGAGATCGTGACCGTGGTCGAAACCAACAAAAGGTTATTGTAGCTGTGATTCAGAAATTAACATCAACTGAAGCTTTGAAGAACTATGACAATATTATTCAAGGATTACAAGATTCTCTTCAGACCAATATGCCTTTGGAAACCATGATGGATCTGGTTAATACTCAATTGGAGAGTGGTGGGAACTACAAAGTCAACTCTCAAGACTTGAAAGGAACTGGACGCACGGATCTTCCTTCATACGCTATGCCAGATAGTAACCTCTACATGATGGAAATTGATGAAAGTAGCTTGGCCGCTGCGAAAGCTGCTATCAATGATGTGATGGAGGGCAAGTAGCATGATCGATATTCATTCGCACATCGTTTTTGATGTGGACGATGGTCCAAAGTCGATAGAGGAAAGTAAAAAACTTCTTAGAGAGGCCTACAGTCAAGGAGTGAGGACAATCGTTTCAACTTCGCATAGACGAAAAGGGATGTTCGAAACTCCTGAAGAAAAAATCGCGACTAACTTTCTAAAGGTGCGAGAAATGGCTAAGGAAGTTGCGGATAACTTAATCATTGCCTATGGGGCAGAAATCTACTATACGCCAGATGTTGTTGAGAAGTTAGAAAAGAAATTAATCCCGACCCTCAACGATAGTCGCTATGCTTTGATTGAGTTTAGTATGAATACACCCTATCGGGATATGCATAAGGGGCTGAGTAATATTCTAATGTTAGGCATTACACCCATCATTGCCCACATTGAACGTTACGATGCTTTAGAAAACAATGAGCAGCGCGTGCGAGAGCTGATTGATATGGGATGTTATACTCAAGTCAATAGTTCTCATGTCTTGAAACCTAAACTCTTCGGAGAAACTTATAAATTCATGAAAAAGAGAGCTCAGTATTTCTTGGAACGAGATCTGGTTCACGTGATCGCAAGTGATATGCACAACTTGGATCACAGACCTCCTCATATGGAGGAAGCCTATGATATCATTGCCAAAAAATACAGTGAAGATAAGGCTAAGGAACTTTTTAAGGATAATCCCCGAAAAATAATAATGGATCAATTGATTTAGGAGAAAAAATGAAAGAACAAAATATGATGGAAATCGATGTATTTCACTTACTTAAAATCCTTTGGAAACGAAAATTTTTAATTGCTTTGGTAGCATTCGTGACAGGGACAGTAGCATTTGCCTACAGTAGTTTTATTGTGAAGCCGGAGTTTACGAGTACGACCCGAATTTATGTGGTCAACCGTAATCAGGGAGATAAGCCAGGTTTGACCAACCAAGACTTGCAAGCTGGATCTTACTTGGTAAAAGACTATCGTGAAATCATTCTCTCGCAAGACGTTTTAGAAAAAGTTGCGACTGATTTGAAACTAGATCTCCCTCCAAAAGGTCTAGCTAGTAAAATTAAGGTAACAGTTCCAGTGGATACGCGTATTGTTTCTATCTCTGTGACAGATCGTTTGCCTGAAGAAGCGAGCCGCATCGCTAACTCTTTGAGAGAGGTTGCTGCCCAAAAAATCATCAGTGTCACGCGAGTTTCAGATGTGACAACGCTTGAAGAAGCTCGTCCTGCAACATCCCCATCGTCTCCAAATATCCGTCGCAATACCATGGTTGGATTTCTTGCTGGCGCAGTTGTAATGGTTGTTACGGTTCTCCTAGTTGAGCTCTTAGATACACGAGTGAAACGTCCAGAAGATATCGAAGATGTGATGCAAATTGCGCTATTGGGAGTAGTTCCAAATTTGGATAAATTGAAATAGGAGAGAGAGATGCCAACATTAGAGATTGTACAAAAAAAATTAGATTTGGCAAGAAAAGCTGAAGAATATTATAATGCGCTTCGTACCAATATACAGTTGAGTGGGAATAATTTGAAAGTTATTTCGATCACGTCTGTGAAACCGGGTGAAGGGAAGTCAACTACTTCTACAAATATTGCTTGGGCTTTCGCGCGTGCGGGCTATAAGACGCTGTTAATCGATGCCGATATTCGTAATTCTGTCATGTCAGGTGTTTTTAAATCACGCGAGAAGATTACTGGACTAACAGAGTTCTTATCTGGGACGACAGACCTATCACAAGGCCTATGTGATACCAATGTTGAAAACTTGTTTGTTATTCAAGCGGGTTCTATATCACCCAACCCAACAGCCTTGCTACAAAGTGAAAATTTTGCAACCATGCTTGATACCTTGCGTAAGTACTTTGATTACATCATTGTGGATACAGCGCCAATCGGAGTTGTCATAGATGCAGCTATCGTCACTCAAAAATGTGATGCTTCTGTTTTGGTAACTGCTGCTGGTGAAACAAATCGTCGTGATGTCCAAAAAGCTAAAGAACAACTCGAACAAACAGGAAAACCATTCTTAGGAATTGTGCTTAATAAACTCAATACTTCAGTTGAAAAATATGGCTCCTATGGAGCATATGGAAACTATGGGAATTATGGCAAAAAATAATAAATAGTTTAGGGAAGATATTATGGAAGAAAAGGGATTGAAGATTACTTTGGCGGCAATCCAGAGTTTTCTTGTCATTTTATTAGCATATTTACTTAGTTTTGTAAAGGAAACAGAGATTGTAAATACTTCTGTTATTATCTTGTTCATTCTTCATTTTTTTGTGTTTTATATCAGTGATTATGGGCATGATTTTTTTAAAAGGGGTTATTTAGCAGAGTTTATCAACACGACAAAGTATATCGTGTTCTTTGCTTTAGCTATCAGTATTTCGAATTTTTTCTTAGAAGATCGTTTTAGTATCTCTAGACGAGGAATGATTTATTTTTTGACTATACACTCTATTCTGTTGTATTTGTTGAATCTATGCATTAAACGCTATAGAAAAAGCATCTTTCCAAATCTCAAGGGGAGTAAGAAGATATTCTTGATAACAGCGACCTCTAGGGTTGAAAAAGTCATCGATAGGTTGATAGAGTCGGGAGAAATTTTTTGGAATTTGGTGGCGGTCAGTGTTTTAGACCAACCTGATTTTCAGCAACAATCCTTAACAGTTGTACCTGCTGAGAACATCTTAGACTTTGCTACTCATGAAGTTGTTGATGAGGTCTTTATCAATCTACCAAGTGAAGAGTACGACATCGGGGAGTTTATCTCACTTTTTGAGACAATGGGAATTGACGTGACAGTTAATCTCAATGCTTTTAACGATAATTTAGGTAGTGATAAAAAAATTCGTGAAATGGCAGGTTTGAATGTCGTAACTTTTTCAACAAAATTTTATAAGACGAGTCATGTGGTCGCTAAACGGATCATTGATATTGTCGGTTCGATTGTTGGATTGATTATTTGTGGTTTGGTGAGCATTGTTTTGGTTCCAATGATTCGACAAGATGGTGGGCCAGCGATTTTTTCTCAAACGCGTATTGGAAAAAATGGTCGACATTTCACTTTCTATAAATTTAGATCCATGTGCGTGAATGCTGAGCAGAGGAAACAAGAACTTTTGGCTCAAAATACCATGCAAGGTGGTATGTTTAAGGTTGATGATGATCCTCGTATCACACCAATTGGTCGCTTTATTCGTAAGACCAGCCTAGATGAGTTGCCACAGTTTTGGAATGTTCTCATGGGAGATATGAGTCTGGTTGGGACCCGTCCCCCAACAGTGGATGAGTATGAAAAATATACACCTGAGCAAAAACGTCGATTGAGTTTTAAACCTGGGATAACAGGCTTGTGGCAAGTCAGCGGGCGAAGTGAGATCAAGGATTTCAATGAAGTTGTCAAATTAGATGTGGCCTATATTGATGATTGGACTATTTGGAAAGATATTGAAATATTGTTAAAGACCGTTAAAGTTGTATTTATGAGAGATGGGGCAAAGTAATTTCTGCCCTTCAGTCCTGTTAGGAGAGAGATGAAAAAGTCAGTTTATATCATTGGTTCAAAGGGGATTCCTGCCAAGTATGGAGGATTTGAAACCTTTGTTGAAAAATTAACCGAATATCAAAAAGACAGCAACATACAATACTATGTTGCTTGTATGCGTGAAAATTCAGCCAAGTCTGGTATTACGGAAGACCAGTTTGAGCACAATGGAGCCATTTGCTTCAACATCGATGTACCCAATATCGGACCGGCCCGCGCCATCGCTTACGATATTGCAGCGGTCAATAAGGCTATTGAATTGGCTAAGGAAAACAAGGACGAGGCTCCCATTTTTTACATTCTAGCTTGTCGCATCGGTCCTTTTATTTCTGGACTTAAGAAAAAAATTCGTGCGATCGGTGGCTCTTTGCTGGTAAATCCTGATGGCCATGAATGGCTGCGAGCAAAGTGGAGCCTGCCAGTTCGTAAGTACTGGAAATTTTCAGAGCAGCTCATGGTCAAACATGCAGATTTACTGGTCTGTGACAGTAAAAATATCGAACAATATATCCAAGAGGATTATAAGCAGTATCAACCAAAGACCACCTATATTGCCTATGGGACAGATACAGCCCCTTCAATCCTGAAGGCAGAAGATACCAAAGTTCGGAACTGGTATCAGGAAAAAGGAGTTAGCGAAAATGGCTATTATCTAGTAGTGGGACGATTCGTTCCTGAAAACAACTACGAAGCCATGATTCGTGAATTTATCAAGTCCAAGTCCAAAAAGGACTTTGTTCTCATCACAAATGTGGAGCAGAATAAATTTTACGACCAGTTGTTACAAGATACTGGTTTTGATAAAGATCCTAGGGTCAAATTTGTCGGGACTGTCTATGACCAAGAGTTACTCAAGTACATTCGCGAAAATGCCTTTGCCTATTTCCATGGGCATGAGGTTGGAGGAACCAACCCTTCTCTACTGGAAGCTCTAGCATCCACAAAACTGAATTTGTTGCTAGATGTTGGCTTTAACCGTGAGGTTGGTGAAGACGGGGCCATTTATTGGAAAAAAGATGAGTTGGCTCGTGTCATTGAGGAAGTAGAGGGATTTGATCAGGTAGCAATAACTGACTTGGATTTCAAGTCAAGTCAAAGAATCCTCTCGGCTTTCACATGGGAAAAGATTGTGTCAGATTATGAAGAAGTGTTTAAAGGATAGGGAATGAAACGGATTTTATACTTGCATGCTGGTGCAGAAATGTATGGAGCAGATAAGGTTTTATTGGAATTGATCAAAGGATTGGATTCCAAAGAATTTGAAGCTCACGTCATCTTGCCAAATGACGGTGTTTTAGTCGAGGCTTTGCGCCAAGTTGGAGCTAAGGTCAGCGTGTTGGATTATCCGATTTTACGTAGAAAATACTTTAATCCTAAAGGCATTGCTGACTATATTCGCTCTTATAATTTCTATGCTAAGCAAATCGCCCTCTATGCTCGAGAACACAGTATAGATATGGTTCACAATAATACAGCGGCTGTTTTGGAGGGCATCTATTTGAAACGCAAGCTCAAGCTGCCTTTGATTTGGCATGTTCATGAGATTATCGTCAAACCCAAAGCTATTTCTGACTTTATCAATATGCTCATGGGACGATATGCAGACAAGATTGTGACGGTGTCCCAAGCGGTCGCTAATCATATCAAACAGTCTCCCTTTATCAAAGATAGCCAAGTGGAAGTGATTTATAACGGTGTCGATAATGCTGTCTATTATCCAATGGATGCGTCTTCTATTCGTGAAAAATTTGACATTGCGCAAGATGCACTTGTGATTGGCATGATTGGTCGGGTCAATGCTATAAAAGGACAAAATGATTTCATAGAAGCAGTCGAGCCACTTTTGGAAAAGAATGAGCAAGCGGTGGCTTTCCTAGCTGGAGGTGTTTTTCCTGGTGAAGAATGGCGTTTAGAAGAACTAGATAAGAGAATAGCTTCTTCATCTGTTGTATCACAAATTCATCGTATTGATTACTACGATAAGACTTCTGAACTTTATAATATGTTTGATATCTTTGTCTTACCAAGTATAAAACCTGATTCCCTACCTACAGTAGTCCTAGAAGCCATGGCTTGTTCAAAACCAGTTGTTGGTTATAACAATGGGGGAATAGCTGAAATGGTAGTAGATGACAAAAGTGGTTGCTTAGTCAAACCAAATCGTCCTCAAGAACTTTCTAATGCCATTTCTCTCTTACTAGATAGTTCTGAAAAAAGAGAAAAATTTGGGCGAGTAGGATATCAGAGACAAAAAGAGCTGTTTTCTTTGGAGAGTTACATTAAGAACTTTTCGGAGTTGTATAAAACAGATAGAAAAGATTAGTTATGAATAAAATAGATTTTGTTGTTACTTGGGTTGATGGGAATGATCCTGTGTGGCAAGAAAAAAAATCAAGCTATGATGGCTCGGTTAATACTTCTAAACAGAGTATGAATTCAGTCAAGGCTTACCGAGAATGGGGGACCTTTAAATATTGGTTTAGAGGAGTTGAAAAATTTGCTCCTTGGGTCAATAAGGTCTACCTCGTGACCGACCAGCAAAAGCCAAGCTGGTTAGATATAAATAGTGAAAAATTGGTGTTGGTAGATCATACAGAGATTATCTGTAATGACTACCTGCCAGTTTTTTCTGCCAATCCTATCGAAAGTAACATCCATCGAATCCCTGGTCTCTCAGAGCATTTTGTTTTTTTTAATGACGATATGTATTTGACAGCTCCAGTCGAGCCGACAGATTTTTTCTCAGAGGATGGTTTACCTAAATATAATACGGCTCTTTCACCGATTATTCCTGAGCGATATGGAACGGGGAATTTTCAGATAAATGACATGGAGATTGTCACTAGCTATTTCAGTCGAAATGAAATTTTGAAGAATGGCCAATTCTTTGATCCAAAGCAGGGATTAAAAAGTATCGTTAAGTCGCTACTATACAGAAATAGTCAGTTTATCTGTGGTTTCTGGGAGAGTCATCTGCCCTATCCTCTACTAAGATCAACGATGAACTTGGTATGGGAAAAGGAAAAAGCTGTCTTGGAAAGAACCTCTGCTAGTCGCTTTAGAAATCCTTCTGATACCAATGTTTGGCTCTTTAAGTATTGGCAGATTGCCAGTGGTAAATACGCTATCGGAAATCCTAAGTTGGGAGGACTCTTTTCTTTGGATAATGCCGGACCAGATTTTTGGAAGATACTAAATTCTGGCAAATACCAAATTATGTGTATCAATGATGGATTTAACATTCAAGACGAGGAGCAGGTGATGACAGACTTTATCAAGGCTATGGATCAACTGCTTCCAGATAGAAGCTCATTTGAGATTTAAACTGTAAAACTAAGTAAGAGAAAGAAAAGAAAATATGATTTCGGTAATTGTGCCTGTTTATAATGTGGAGGACTACCTTCATTATGCCATGGAGAGTTTGGAACATCAGACTTACAAGGATATGGAAGTCCTCTTGATTGATGACGGCTCGAGTGATGGCTCAGGACACTTGTGTGACCAGTATGCCCAGCAATATGATTGGGTGACTAGCTACCATAAGGTCAATGGTGGCTTGTCTGATGCTCGGAACTATGGGGTCTTGAAAGCCAAGGGCGACTGGATTACTTTCCTAGATCCAGACGACTATTTGGAACCTTGCGCCTTGGAATTGCTAGCAGAGCTACAAGATCGTACCCAAGCAGATATGGTTAGTGGTAAAGTAGAGCCGACAGCTCACTATCATCGTTATCAGAACTTCCACTTGGATCAGCTTGATCTAGATCAAGTTAAGGTTTATGACAAGGCAAAGGCTCTGACTGAGATGCTCTACGGAGACCTTGTAACGGTCTCTGCTTGTGGGAAACTCTATCGGAAAGAACTTCTTGAGAAAGCTCCCTTCCCCAAGGGGCGCATCTACGAAGACCTCTATGTGATCAGTGAGCAACTCAACCAAGCCCAATCCGTGGCTTTGTACCATCTTCCGATTTACCATTATTACCATAGACCTGGTAGCATTACTGCCTCGGCTTTCACACCAAAACAATACGAGTTTTACGAAGCAATCGATCATTTAAAAGAGGTTGTGAATGCAACCTATCCTGAGAGTTCAGAACTCCAAGAAGCTATCATTTCACGCTTCTTTACAGGAAGTCTTCTTATCTTTACGATGATTAAGGATGGGGATTCAGTAGAATTCAAGAGACTTCAGGAGAAGATGAGGCCATATTTGCCTCTTGTTTTGAAGAATGCTAGAGTTAGTAAGAAACGTAAGATTCTCTATGTTTTGATTAGTAGGTATCCGCGGCTCTATTATCAATTTAAAAAGTTAAAAAAATCCTAAGTAAGAGTTAGGGATGAAAGAAGAAAAGGAAAAAGAAAATGTTAAAGTTAGAACGTGATAAATTGCTAATTGCAGCAGTTTTAATAGTGGTTGTCTCCATAGATATGATCAATACGTCTATGTTAGCTCCTGTTTTACCTAATATTCCTAATGTAGTTCCTTTTTTTGCGGTCCTGTTACTTGCTATGCGATTTGCTTATATTCATCACTACTCTATAAGCTATCTCATCTTTGCACCAATTCTTCTTTTTGCTGGGGGCATGGTTTACTATAAGACTGGGAACCTTAATGCATTGATGTATATGTTTCTGCTTGTCTTTCTTTACAAGGCTGAGATGGAAAGTGTACTTAAAATATACTCTGTTGTAGCCTTGTTTTTTATTGTATTGATAGTGTTCTTGGCTGTGATTGGTGCTATTCCAAACTTGCAATTTGTCCAATCACGATCTGCGGGAGTCGTTGTTCGAAATTCATTTGGCTTTATTTATCCAACTGATTTTGCTTCTCACTGTTTTTATCTATATACAGCTATATCGTATATCTTTAGAAAGAAATTCATTGTTTTACGGACTGCCTTAGGATTTGGTCTGGCTTATTTCATTATTCGATATTGCGATGCGAGGCTTAATGCCGCTTCTATTACTGTAATGGCGCTCATTTTTCTGTACTTTTATTTCCGAAATGATAAACAGCGACGGCTTTTTGCTTTACTTCCTTTATCGGCTGGTATAGCGTCTTCAGTAATGATTTATCTCTCTTCTAAATTTACCTGGTCTCATCCAATGTATGTGGCTCTAAACAATTTTTTTAGTATGAGATTACACCTAGGACATGAGGCACTAAAAAAATATGCAGTGCAGTGGTTTGGGATTCGGGGCATATCATTTGTCGGTTATGGGGGGCGTACAGAATCCGTTTTGAGCTACGACTATGTAGACTCTTCCTACGTTCAGATGCTCTTTACCTATGGGATGATTCCAGTTCTCTTATTGGTCGTGTTATACATAGTTAGGTCTTGGTCACTTTATCGCAAAAAGAATTATTTGCTATTGACGGCCTTATCCTTAATAGCAGTCAACTGTATGTTTGAGGCCTTCTGGGTTCGCCCGTCTTATAATATTTTTATGTTTACTCTATTTGCAACCTTGCCAGTTATTGAATTTGAATCGAAGAAATCTACAACGAGGAACTCCTTGTGAAAGTATTAAAAAATTATTTATATAATCTTTCTTATCAGCTGTTAGTAATCGTTTTACCAGTCATTACTACACCCTATATTACTCGGGTTTTCTCATCCAATGACTTAGGTTCCTATGGGTACTACAACTCAATAGTAACTTACTTTATACTCTTAGCGACACTTGGGGTGGCCAATTATGGGACAAAGGAAATTTCCGGCCATCGTAAGGAAGTCGAAAAGACCTTCTGGGGTATTTACAGTTTACAAGTCCTTTCAACCTGTTTAGCGGTTACGCTTTATATAGTTGTCTGCTTGCTTGTGCCGTCGATGAACAATCCAATTGCTTATATACTTGGCTTTAGTTTGCTGTCTCGTGGTTTTGATATTTCTTGGCTTTTTCAAGGGTTAGAAGATTTCAAAAAAATCACAGCTCGTAACACAATGGTCAAACTTCTAGGTGTTGTTTCGATATTCCTATTTGTTAAGAAACCATCCGACTTGTACTTGTATATCATCCTCTTGGTTGCCTATGATCTACTAGGTCAGTTGAGTATGTGGCTTCCTGCTCGGGAGCACATTCGCAAGCCGCATTTGGATATAGCCTATGCCAAAGAGCATATTAAACCAGTCATTCTCTTGTTTCTGCCACAGATTGCCATTTCACTCTACATCACGCTAGATCGCACCATGTTGGGTGCCTTGTCTTCGACCAAGGATGTCGGGATCTATGATCAAGCCTTGAAATTATTGAATATTTTGTTGACTTTGGTAACGTCGCTTGGTAGTGTTATGTTGCCTCGGGTCTCCAATCTCCTCTCATCAGGCAATCAAAAGGCGGTTAACAAGTTACATGAAATGTCTTTCTTAGTGTATAACTTGGTTATCTTCCCGATGATTGCGGGGATTTTGATTGTTAACAAAGATTTTGTTAATTTTTTCCTGGGGCAAGACTTCCAAGATGCTCGCTATGCGATTGCCATCATGGCCTTTAGAATGTTCTTTATTGGCTGGACCAATATAATGGGAATTCAAATCTTGATTCCTCACAATAAGAATCGTGAATTTATGCTATCAACAACTATTCCAGCTGTTTTTAGTGTGGGCTTGAATCTCCTCTTGATCCCGCCTCTGGGCTATATTGGAGCTTCAATTGTATCTGTTGCGACTGAAGGTTTGGTCTGGCTGATCCAACTCTACTTTACACGTTCGTATCTAAAAGAGGTCAAGATCTTTCCATCTATGCTGAAAATACTTCTAGCAGCACTCCTGATGTACGGCGCCTTGTATTCTGTACAAGCTTTCATGCACTTCTCGTCTGTTGTGAATGTCTTGATCTATTCTCTGCTTGGCTTCCTAGTCTACGGTGGCTTGGTTTTGGTCTTACGTGTCTTGGA
>NZ_GL732466.1:660039-667316 GCF_000187645.1 Streptococcus sp. C300 | reverse complement strand
TCGCTATGCGATTGCCATCATGGCCTTTAGAATGTTCTTTATTGGCTGGACCAATATAATGGGAATTCAAATCTTGATTCCTCACAATAAGAATCGTGAATTTATGCTATCAACAACTATTCCAGCTGTTTTTAGTGTGGGCTTGAATCTCCTCTTGATCCCGCCTCTGGGCTATATTGGAGCTTCAATTGTATCTGTTGCGACTGAAGGTTTGGTCTGGCTGATCCAACTCTACTTTACACGTTCGTATCTAAAAGAGGTCAAGATCTTTCCATCTATGCTGAAAATACTTCTAGCAGCACTCCTGATGTACGGCGCCTTGTATTCTGTACAAGCTTTCATGCACTTCTCGTCTGTTGTGAATGTCTTGATCTATTCTCTGCTTGGCTTCCTAGTCTACGGTGGCTTGGTTTTGGTCTTACGTGTCTTGGATTTTCAAGAACTAAAAAGTGTTTTAAAGAAATAAGGAGATTTTATGTACGATTATTTGATTGTCGGTGCTGGCTTGTCAGGTGCAATCTTTGCCTACGAAGCTAACAAACGTGGCAAGAAGGTGAAGGTGATTGATAAACGAGAACATATTGGTGGGAATATCTATTGCCAATCTGTTGAAGGAATCAATGTCCACAAGTATGGGGCTCATATCTTCCATACATCTAATAAAAAGGTATGGGAATATGTCAATCAGTTTGCGGAGTTTAACAATTATATCAATTCTCCTATTGCCAACTATCAAGGACATCTTTACAATCTGCCTTTCAATATGAACACTTTCTATGCTTTGTGGGGGACAAAGACACCCCAAGAAGTCAAGGACAAGATTGCTGAGCAGACGACACACATGCAAGATGTTGAGCCTAAAAATTTAGAGGAACAAGCCATTAAGTTGATTGGTACGGATGTTTATGAAAAGCTAATCAAGGGCTACACCGAAAAGCAATGGGGGCGTTCTGCTACTGAACTACCACCCTTTATCATCAAGCGTTTACCTGTTCGATTGACCTATGATAACAATTATTTCAATGACCGTTACCAAGGGATTCCAATTGGTGGTTACAATGTCATCATCGAAAAGTTGTTGGAAGGAATCGAAGTAGAGCTTAATATAGATTTCTTTGCTGATCGTGAGAACTTGGAGGCTTCAGCGAATAAGATTGTTTTCACGGGGATGATTGATCAGTTCTTTGACTATAAATTTGGTGAACTTGAGTATCGCAGTCTCCGTTTTGAGCATGAGATTCTGGACCAAGAAAATTATCAAGGAAATGCTGTAGTCAACTATACTGAACGTGATATTCCTTATACGCGTATCATCGAACACAAACATTTTGAGTTTGGGACTCAGGCCAAGACCGTTATTACTCGTGAATATCCAGCAGATTGGAAAAGAGGAGATGAGCCTTACTATCCAATCAATGATGCCAAAAACAATGCCATCTATGAACAGTATCTAGCAGAAGCTGAGAAAAATGGCCACGTTATCTTCTGTGGTCGCTTGGCAGATTATAAATACTATGATATGCATGTGACTGTTGAACGTGCATTGGATGTGGTAGAAGAAGAACTAGGGAGTATCTAAAAACATCACAGATAAAGGGGAGAAAAGGTGAAATATTATCTGAAGGATTCATTTCTGCATAATGCACACGAAAAGAATGCAGGGAGTAAGGCGCGAAATGATGTGGAAGCTATTCTAATCTCAGAGGGTTATGAGGGCTTGGAGCTCAAGGTTGAGAATTGGTATAAGATGAATTTCTTTAAAGCTCAACAACACAAATATCGTGCGACCAAGTCTGTGTTTGATCAGTTGGGAGCCGGAGATGAATTGGTGATTCAGTTCCCTATTATCCACCATACATTTTTCATCTCACAACTCATCAAGCAGGCGCAAAAAAGAGGAGCAAAATTCTATCTTTTGATCCATGATATTGAAACCTTGCGTCATGCAGCAGGTTCGGAAGTGAAATTCCGTCATAAAGTGCGCAATTACTTCCAGGAAAAGAAAGCTTTGATGTCAGTGGATGGTATTATCGTTCATAACGATATCATGAAGAAAGTTTTGGTAGGTCAAGGAGTGCCAGCAGATAAAATGGTTAGCTTGGAAATTTTTGACTACCTGATTCCTAACTTTGAGGGGCAAGCTGTTCCTCAAAAAGACCAGCCTATTATCGTAGCTGGAAATTTAAACCCTGCAAAGTCAGGTTATCTTTATAACTTGCCAGACCAGCCAGCCTATAACTTGTATGGAGTGGGCTATGATGAAAGTCGTGCATTGAAAAACACTAGCTACTTTGGTTCCTTTATGCCAGATGACCTACCAGCTGCTCTTGAAGGTAGTTTTGGTTTGGTGTGGGATGGTGATAGTTCAGAAACTTGCCAAGGTTCTTACGGAAATTACCTACGTTTTAACAATTCTCACAAGGCTTCTCTTTATTTGGCGTCAGGTTTCCCACTAGTAGTGTGGAAGGAATCGGCTCTGTCCCACTTTGTACTGGACAAACAGTGTGGGGTAGCAGTTGATTCTTTACATGACCTCCAAAAGGCACTAGACGATTTGACTGATCAAGATTACATGGAACTGTCGGCTAATGCCAGACAAGTAGGAGTAGCGCTTCGAAATGGTGATTATCTGAAATCGGCTATTTCTAAATTGAAGTAAGAATTTGAAGCTACTCATTAATCAGTTCGTTAGAAAGGTTACTTCATTATGAAAGGTATTATTCTTGCGGGTGGTTCGGGAACGCGCCTGTACCCACTTACTCGAGCTGCGTCAAAACAGCTGATGCCGGTTTATGATAAACCCATGATTTACTATCCTTTGTCAACCTTGATGTTGGCAGGGATTAAGGACATTTTGATCATCTCAACACCACAGGATTTACCCCGTTTTAAGGACCTGCTCTTGGATGGTTCCGAATTTGGGATCAAGCTTTCCTATGCGGAACAGCCTAGTCCCGACGGACTTGCTCAGGCTTTTCTTATCGGTGAAGAATTTATCGGCGACGATAGTGTTGCCTTGATTTTAGGCGATAATATCTATCATGGGCCTGGTTTGAGCAAAATGCTTCAAAAGGCAGCCAAGAAAGAGAAGGGTGCGACTGTTTTTGGCTACCAAGTGAAGGATCCAGAGCGTTTTGGTGTGGTCGAGTTTGGTACAGACATGAATGCTATTTCCATAGAAGAAAAACCGGAGAATCCTCGCTCTAACTATGCAGTGACAGGTCTTTATTTCTATGACAATGACGTTGTGGAGATTGCCAAACAGATCAAACCAAGCGCTCGTGGAGAGTTGGAAATCACAGATGTTAACAATGCTTATTTGAAGCGTGGGGATTTGTCAGTTGAAGTTATGGGACGTGGTTTTGCCTGGCTGGATACAGGGACGCATGAGAGCCTGTTAGAGGCCTCCCAATATATCGAAACGGTTCAAAGGATGCAAAATGTTCAGGTTGCCAATCTGGAAGAAATTGCCTACCGAATGGGTTATATCAGCCGCGAAGATGTGCTGAAGTTGGCGCAACCTCTCAAGAAGAATGAATACGGGCAGTACTTGCTTCGTTTGATTGGAGAAATCTAGATGACAGATAATTTTTTCGGCAAAACACTTGCGGTGCACAAGATTGATGCCATTCCAGGTTTGTTAGAGTTTGACATTCCGGTTCATGGTGACAATCGTGGTTGGTTTAAGGAAAATTTTCAGAAAGAAAAGATGCTACCGCTTGGTTTTCCTGAAAGCTTCTTTGCTGAAGGAAAACTGCAAAACAATGTCAGCTTTTCTCGCAAAAATGTTCTTCGAGGCCTCCATGCTGAACCTTGGGACAAGTATATCTCAGTAGCAGATGGTGGCAAGGTTCTGGGTTCTTGGGTTGACCTACGTGAAGGTGAGACTTTTGGAAATGTTTATCAGACCGAGATTGATGCAAGTAAGGGAATCTTTGTCCCTCGTGGCGTAGCCAATGGTTTCCAAGTCCTCTCGGATACAGTTTCTTATAGCTATCTAGTTAATGACTACTGGGCACTTGAACTCAAACCGAAATACGCCTTTGTCAACTATGCAGACCCAGCTTTGGGAATCCAGTGGGAAAACCTAGCAGAGGCAGAAGTTTCGGAAGCAGATAAACATCATCCACTGCTTAAGGATGTCAAACTACTAAGAAAAGAAGATTTGTAAAGTATGAAGGAATTTTTAGAATCTCGAGAATTTAAAAAAATAAAATTACATCTGGGATTATCAATTTTTCTCTTGTCTTTGGTTGCGACTATAAAAGGGGCAGTTAATTCAGGAAATACATTTCAACTTTTGGAATGCTTATCAATTGGTGTGTCAGCATTTTTGATTAGTTTTGTGGGAATGTTTGGAAATGAAAAAAATTTTGATGATTGGAAAGGACTTTTTAATAAAAAAAGTAAGGGGGAAAAAATATTCTTTCTTATAAGCCCAATTGTTTTGTCATTTTTAGTTTTTGTTTTTTATTATTTATTTAATGAAGTTCCTGTTTTTTTTGAATGGTTGAATAAAGCACTTGTTTTACCTCAAGAAGATCATTTGATAATAAATATTACTGATATATTTATATACTTTGTGACTTTAGTATGGAACTTTGTATGTTATATAGTAACTAGTATGATGATTTCAATGGAATTAACATTTATTGGGATAATATTCTTTGATAGAATTTCAGAGTATTATTCACAGATTGGAGAAAAGAAAATCAATGACTGAATACAAAAATATCATCGTGACGGGTGGAGCAGGATTTATCGGTTCTAACTTTGTTCATTATGTTTATAATAACTTTCCAGATGTTCATGTGACAGTACTGGACAAACTGACTTATGCGGGGAATCGTGCCAATATTGAAGAAATTTTAGGTGATCGTGTTGAGTTGGTTGTTGGAGATATTGCTGATGCAGTCTTGGTAGACAAGCTGGCAGCTGAAGCGGATGCTATCGTTCATTATGCGGCAGAAAGTCACAATGACAACTCGCTCAATGATCCGAGTCCCTTTATCCACACCAATTTCATCGGGACCTACACTCTTTTGGAAGCAGCACGTAAATACGACCTTCGTTTCCACCATGTGTCAACTGACGAAGTCTATGGGGATCTCCCTTTGCGTGAAGATTTGCCTGGTCATGGAGAAGGTCCTGGTGAGAAGTTTACGGCTGAAACCAAGTACAATCCAAGCTCGCCTTACTCATCAACCAAGGCAGCTTCAGATCTGATTGTCAAAGCTTGGGTGCGCTCTTTTGGTGTCAAAGCGACTATTTCCAACTGTTCAAACAACTATGGTCCTTACCAGCATATCGAGAAGTTCATTCCGCGCCAAATCACCAATATCTTGAGTGGTATCAAGCCAAAACTCTATGGTGAAGGTAAGAATGTCCGTGACTGGATCCATACCAATGACCATTCTTCAGGTGTTTGGACGATTCTGACTAAAGGTCAAATCGGTGAAACCTACTTGATTGGTGCGGATGGTGAGAAGAACAATAAAGAAGTGCTAGAGCTGATCCTCAAGGAAATGGGACAGGCAGCTGATGCTTATGACCACGTGACAGATCGAGCTGGTCACGACCTCCGCTATGCCATCGATGCTAGCAAACTTCGTGATGAACTAGGGTGGAAGCCAGAGTTTACCAACTTTGAAGCAGGTCTCAGAGAGACCATCAAGTGGTACACAGACAACCAAGACTGGTGGAAATCTGAAAAAGAAGCCGTCGAGGCTAACTATGCCAAGACGCAACAAGTAATTAACTAATCAGATACTAAAAAGCAAGAGACTTTGAGTTCTCTTGCTTTTTATGTATGTCGTAATCTGTTATTTTCTTACTTCTTGTTTATAAAACTCTTTAAGGGCATCTTGCCAGCTTGGAATGACGAAACCTGTCGCCTTCGCTTTGGCCAAACTCATTGTTGAATTGAGGGGACGTTTGGCCTTTGCAGGAAACTTGCTGGAGTCTACTGGAACTACTTCAACATCACTGTCTTTAAGAATCTCGACAGCGAAGTCATACCAAGTGGTGTCTTCAGCTGCGTCATTTGATAAGTGGTAGTAGCCAAATGCTTTTTGATTTTCAGTCAAGTAGGTCATAAACTCAGCCAGGGTACGTGTCCAAGTTGGGCGGCCGTGTTGGTCGTTGACAACAGTGAGAGTTTTATGGGTTTTGGCAAGATTTTGCATGGTAAAGACAAAGTTTTTGCCATAATTTCCAAAGACCCAAGCAGTACGGATGATATAATGTTGTGACGTAAGGCTTTCAACAAGTTCCTCACCCATTCGCTTGGTACGTCCGTACTCTGTTTGCGGATCAGGTAGGTCATCGACTTCCCACTCTTGTCCGACGGGTTTCTTCCCATCAAAGACGTAGTCTGTTGAGATATAGACCAGAGTAGCTCCGTATTTCTCAGAGGCCTTGGCTACATTTTCAGTTCCAGTTACGTTTATGGCAAAATCCAGTTCTTTTCCCTCATCTTCTGCTGCATCAACAGCAGTATAAGCTGCACAATGATAGACTAAAGTTGGCTTAATCTCAGCAAAGACTTTCTCAACCATTTTAGCATTAGTGATATCCATTTCGGCCACATCCACTGCAACATAGTCCACATTTCGTTCATCTAGTAAATAACGTAGTTCGGTACCGAGTTGACCATTTGAACCTGTAATTAATATCATTGTCTTCTCCTTAACTTTTCTTCTATCTAATCATAGCAAAAAAATGATAAAAAATCTGATTTTCGGTCCTTGTTTTGCTGGTTTAAGATATAAAAATATAGTATTAGAGAATCATAATTTTATAATAGAAAACTTATTTTTCAGAATTTACCAAATTAATTCAAAAATTCTGAAAATTTTATTGACATGTTTCTGAAAAGGGACTATAATGGGGTGAAAGTTTTAAAGGAGAAAACAATGAAAAGTTCAAAACTACTTGCCCTTGCGGGTGTGACGTTATTGGCAGCTGCGACTCTTGCAGCCTGCTCTGGATCAAGTTCAAATGCTAAAGGTGAGAAAACATTCTCATACATTTACGAAACGGATCCTGATAACCTAAACTATTTGACAACTGGTAAGGCAGCTACAGCAAATATTACTAGTAACGTTATCGATGGCTTGCTTGAAAATGACCGCTATGGTAACTTTGTACCGTCTATGGCTGAGGATTGGTCTGTATCTAAGGATGGATTGACTTATACGTATACACTCCGAAAGGATGCAAAATGGTATACATCTGAAGGTGAGGAGTATGCAGAAGTTAAAGCTCAAGACTTTGGA
>NZ_GL732466.1:643264-660019 GCF_000187645.1 Streptococcus sp. C300 | reverse complement strand
ATAATTTTATAATAGAAAACTTATTTTTCAGAATTTACCAAATTAATTCAAAAATTCTGAAAATTTTATTGACATGTTTCTGAAAAGGGACTATAATGGGGTGAAAGTTTTAAAGGAGAAAACAATGAAAAGTTCAAAACTACTTGCCCTTGCGGGTGTGACGTTATTGGCAGCTGCGACTCTTGCAGCCTGCTCTGGATCAAGTTCAAATGCTAAAGGTGAGAAAACATTCTCATACATTTACGAAACGGATCCTGATAACCTAAACTATTTGACAACTGGTAAGGCAGCTACAGCAAATATTACTAGTAACGTTATCGATGGCTTGCTTGAAAATGACCGCTATGGTAACTTTGTACCGTCTATGGCTGAGGATTGGTCTGTATCTAAGGATGGATTGACTTATACGTATACACTCCGAAAGGATGCAAAATGGTATACATCTGAAGGTGAGGAGTATGCAGAAGTTAAAGCTCAAGACTTTGTAACTGGTCTTAAGTATGCTGCTGATAAGAAATCAGATGGTCTTTATCTGGTTCAGGAATCTATCAAGGGATTGGATGCTTATGTCAAAGGAGAAATTACAGATTTTTCTCAAGTAGGAATCAAAGCTCTTGATGATTATACCGTTCAATACACATTGAACAAGCCAGAAAGTTTCTGGAATTCTAAGACAACAATGGGTGTTCTGGCTCCTGTTAATGAAGAATTTTTGAACTCTAAAGGGGATGACTTTGCTAAAGGTACGGACCCAAGTAGTATTCTCTATAATGGACCATTCTTACTCAAATCAATCGTAGCCAAATCATCAGTCGAGTTCGAAAAGAATCCAAACTATTGGGACAAAGACAATGTTCATCTTGATAAAGTGAAATTATCCTTCTGGGATGGCCAAGATACTAATAAGCCAACTGAAGCTTTCAAAGACGGTAGCTTTACAATGGCTCGCCTCTTCCCAACAAGTGCTAGTTACTCAGAGACTGAAAAAGCATTCAAAGACAATATCGTTTATACACAACAAGACTCTACTACTTATTTAGTAGGCACAAATATCGATCGTCAGTCTTATAAGTACACTTCTAAGACAACAGATGAGGAAAAAACATCAACCAAGAAGGCCCTTTTGAATAAGGACTTCCGTCAAGCTATTGCATTTGGTTTTGACAGAACAGCCTACGCTTCTCAAGTAAATGGTGCAAGCGGGGCTACTAAACTGCTTCGTAACTTATTTGTTCCCCCTACATTTGTACAGGCAGATGGGAAAAACTTTGGGGAATTAGTTAAGGAAAAATTGGTGACCTATGGAGATGAGTGGAGCAACGTAAACTTGGATGATGCCCAAGATGGACTCTACAATCCTGACAAAGCCAAAGCAGAGTTCGCTAAAGCTAAGGTGGCCCTTCAAGCGGAAGGTGTGAAATTCCCAATCCACTTGGATATGCCTGTAGATCAAACCAATACAACAAAAGTTCAACGTGTTCAATCTTTTAAACAGTCAGTTGAAGAAAATCTAGGATCAGATAATGTGGTTATCGACATCCAACAGCTCCAAAAAGATGATGTTCAAAACATTACCTACTTCGCTGAAACTGCGGCTGGAGAAGACTGGGATATCTCAGATAACGTGGGTTGGTCTCCAGACTATATCGATCCATCTACTTATCTTGATATTATCAAGCCTTCTGTAGGAGAAAATACGAAAACATATCTAGGATTTGATTCTGGGACAAACAACGCTGCGGCTAAGCAAGTCGGTTTAGAAGACTACGAAAAAATGGTTGTGGAAGCTGGTGAAGAAACTACTGATGTTTCAAAACGTTATGAGAAATATGCTGCTGCCCAAGCTTGGTTGACAGACAGTGCCTTGCTCATTCCAACAACTTCTCAAACTGGTCGTCCAATGTTGTCTAAGATGGTACCATTTACACTTCCATTTGCATACTCTGGTAACAAGGGTATGAGCGAAGCCCTTTTGTACAAATATCTAGAAGTACAAGATAAGGCAGTGACAACAGAAGAATACCAAAAAGCTCAAGAAAAATGGTTGAAAGAAAAAGAAGAGTCAAATAAAAAGGCCCAAGAAGAACTCGCAAACCATGTGAAATAACTTTAAAAAAGTAAAGGATTTAGCCATTGATATGATGGTTAAGTCCTTTTTTATCTTGGTATAAGTCCCTGAATGATTCCTGAATGATTAGAGATAGGATTTTTCAGAAAAGAGAAAATTTTAGTGAATTTTACCTATTTCCTATTGCTTTCTGGCCTTTTATTTGTTATATTAAAAGTACAATTATTTTTTATTTATAACAGTTAAGCAGAGCACTTTCAGAGAAAGGAGTATTTTTTAAAAACGAAATGTAAACGCTTACTGGAAAATGAAAGGATTTAGGAGTTCATGGATAAACGATTTTTTGAAAAACGCTGTAAGTTCAGTATTCGTAAGTTTACGCTTGGAGTAGCTTCGGTGATGATTGGAGCGACTTTCTTCGCAGCTAGCCCAGTATTAGCTGATCAAGCAAGAGTTGGTTCAACAGATAATTTGCCGAGTGAACTAGCTGATTTGGATAAGAAGGCTAGTGATGAGGGGCACGATTTTGACAAGGAAGCTGCCGCTCAGAATCCTGGTTCAGCTGAAACTACTGAAGGCCCACAAACAGAAGAAGAGTTGTTGGCTCAAGAAAAAGAAAAGTCTGAAAAGCCAAGCAATCTGCCAAAAGAATTAGAAGATAAGTTGGAGAAAGCTGAAGACAATGGGCGCGAAGTTGACAAGGATCAATTGGTCCAAGATACTGGCAAGCTCGTCCCAGAAGATGTGGCTAAAACGACCAATGGGGAATTAAACTACGGCGCGACTGTTAAGATTAAGACGCCATCAGGAGAAGGTAGCGGTATTGTCGTTGCTAAAGACCTTGTCTTGACGGTTTCTCATAACTTTATCAAGGATAGCCAGGACGGCAATATCCGTAAGGTTGTGGATAATGACCAAGGGGATGGAGATATCTATAGCATCTCATATCCAGGATTGCCAGATGTCAAGTTTAGCAAGAAAGATATTATTCATTGGGATCGTGAAGGCTACCTGAAGGGCTTCAAAAATGATTTGGCCCTAGTGAGATTGCGTACGGTTCTAGAAAATACGCCTGTTGAAGTAACTAAAAAGCCAGTAGTTAAGAAAATTGGAGATAAACTCCATGTCTTTGGTTATCCAGAAGGAAAATTGAATCCGATTGTCAATACTACAGTTGATTTTGCGGAACCATACGGAGAAGGTGTCCAAGGGATTGGTTACCAAGGAGGAAAACCGGGCGCTAGTGGTGGTGGTATCTTTGATACAGAAGGCAAACTAGTCGGTGTTCACCAAAATGGTGTAGTTGGAAAACGGAGCGGAGGCATTCTCTTCTCACCAGCTCAACTAAAATGGATCCAAGACCACATACAGGGAATTTCAAGTGTGAAACCAGCCGACTTGGAAGAGAAAGAGAAACCGGCTGAAGAAAAACCAAAAGAGGATAAACCTGCAGCTACTAAACCTGAAACACCTAAGGCAGTAACTCCTGAATGGCAAACAGTAGCGAATAAAGAGCAACAAGGAACCGTCACTATTCGTGAAGAAAAGGGTGTTCGCTACAATCAATTGTCTTCAACGGCCCAAAATGACAATGATGGCAAACCAGCTTTGTTTGAAAAACAAGGATTGACTGTCGATGCTAATGGAAATGCGACAGTTGATTTAACCTTCAAAGATGATTCTGAAAAGGGCAAATCACGCTTTGGTGTCTTCTTGAAATTTAAAGATACCAAGAACAATGTTTTTGTTGGATATGACCAAGGTGGCTGGTTCTGGGAATACAAAACTCCAGGTAATAGCACATGGTATAAAGGCAACCGTGTGGCAGCACCAGAACCAGGTTCTGTAAATCGTCTTTCTATCACTCTCAAGTCAGATGGACAACTCAATGCCAGCAACAATGATGTCAATCTCTTTGACACAGTGACCCTACCTGGGGCGGTCAATGAGAATCTTAAAAATGAGAAGAAGATCCTTCTCAAGGCAGGAACTTATAGCAATGATCGCACGGTTGTCAGCGTTAAAACAGACAATCAAGAAGGTGTAAAAGCGGATGATACTCCTGCCCAGAAAGAAACAGGTCCGGCCGTTGACGATAGCAAGGTGACTTATGATACGATCCAGTCTAAGGTTCTCAAGGCAGTGATTGACCAAGCCTTCCCTCGTGTCAAGGAATACACCTTGAATGGACATACTTTGCCAGGACAGGTGCAACAGTTCAACCAAGTCTTTATCAATAATCACCGAATCACCCCGGAAGTCACTTATAAGAAAATCAATGAGACAACAGCAGAGTACGTGATGAAGCTTCGCGATGATGCTCACTTAATCAATGCGGAAATGACGGTTCGTCTGCAAGTTGTGGATAATCAATTGCACTTTGATGTGACCAAGATTGTCAACCACAATCAAGTCACCCCAGGTCAAAAGATTGATGACGAAAGAAAATTGCTTTCTACGATTAGTTTCCTTGGTAATGCTTTGGTCTCTGTTTCGAGTGATCAAGCTGGTGCTAAGTTTGATGGGGCAACCATGTCAAACAATACCCATGTCAGCGGGGATGATCATATCGATGTAACCAATCCAATGAAAGATTTGGCTAAGGGTTACATGTATGGATTTGTTTCTACAGATAAGCTTGCTGCAGGTGTTTGGAGTAATTCTCAAAATAGCTATGGTGGTGGTTCGAATGACTGGACTCGTTTGACAGCTTATAAAGAAACAGTCGGAAATGCCAACTATGTCGGAATTCACAGCTCTGAGTGGCAATGGGAAAAAGCTTATAAGGGCATTGTTTTCCCAGAATACACCAAGGAACTGCCAAGTGCCAAGGTTGTTATCACCGAAGATGCCAATGCTGACAACAAAGTCGACTGGCAAGATGGTGCCATTGCTTATCGTAGCATCATGAACAACCCTCAAGGTTGGGAAAAAGTCAAGGATATCACTGCTTACCGTATCGCGATGAACTTTGGTTCTCAAGCACAAAACCCATTCCTTATGACCTTGGATGGTATCAAGAAAATTAATCTCCACACAGATGGTCTTGGGCAAGGTGTTCTCCTTAAAGGATATGGTAGTGAAGGCCACGACTCTGGTCACTTGAACTATGCTGATATTGGTAAACGTATTGGTGGTGTTGAAGACTTCAAGACCTTGATCGAAAAAGCGAAGAAATATGGAGCTCATCTAGGTATCCACGTGAACGCATCTGAGACCTATCCTGAGTCTAAATACTTTAATGAAAATATTCTTCGTAAGAATCCAGATGGAAGCTACAGCTATGGTTGGAACTGGCTAGACCAAGGTATCAACATTGATGCTGCTTATGACTTGGCGCATGGACGTTTGGCTCGCTGGGAAGACTTGAAGAAAAAACTTGGTGATGGTCTCGACTTTATCTATGTGGACGTTTGGGGCAATGGCCAATCAGGTGATAACGGTGCCTGGGCTACCCACGTTCTTGCTAAAGAGATCAACAAACAAGGCTGGCGCTTTGCGATCGAGTGGGGTCATGGTGGTGAATACGACTCTACCTTCCAACACTGGGCAGCTGACTTGACCTATGGTGGCTATACTAATAAAGGTATCAACAGTGCTATCACCCGCTTTATCCGCAACCACCAAAAAGATTCTTGGGTTGGGGACTACAGAAGTTACGGTGGTGCAGCCAACTACCCACTTCTAGGTGGCTACAGCATGAAAGACTTTGAAGGCTGGCAAGGAAGAAGCGACTACAATGGCTATGTAACCAACTTATTTGCCCATGATGTCATGACTAAGTACTTCCAACACTTCACTGTAAGTAAATGGGAAAATGGTACACCAGTTACCATGACCGATAATGGTAGCACCTATAAATGGACTCCAGAAATGAAGGTTGAGCTAGTCGATGCAGCAGGTAACAAGGTTGTTGTGACTCGTAAGTCAAATGATGTCAATAGCCCGCAATACCGCGAACGTACAGTAACGCTCAACGGACGTGTCATCCAAGATGGTTCAGCTTACTTGACTCCTTGGAACTGGGATGCGAATGGTAAGAAACTTCCTACTGATAAGGAAAAAATGTACTACTTCAATACGCAGGCCGGTGCAACAACTTGGACACTTCCAAGCGATTGGGCAAATAGCAAGGTTTACCTTTACAAGCTAACTGACCAAGGTAAGACAGAAGAGCAAGAACTAACTGTAACAGATGGTAAGATTACCCTAGACCTTCTAGCAAATCAACCATACGTTCTCTACCGTTCAAAACAAACCAATCCTGAAATGTCATGGAGCGAAGGCATGCACATCTATGACCAAGGATTTAACAGTGGAACCTTGAAACACTGGACCATTTCTGGTGATGCATCTAAGGCAGAAATTGTCAAATCACAGGGTGCAAATGAAATGCTTCGTATCCAAGGTAATAAGAGCAAGGTCAGCCTTACTCAGAAACTGACTGGCTTGAAACCAAATACCAAGTATGCGGTTTATGTCGGTGTTGATAACCGTAGTAATGCTAAGGCAAGTATCACAGTGAATACTGGCGAGAAAGAAGTGACTACCTACACCAATAAGTCACTCGCTCTCAACTATATCAAAGCTTATGCTCATAACAATCGTCGTGAAAATGCTACAGTTGATGATACAAGTTACTTCCAAAACATGTACGCCTTCTTTACAACTGGATCGGACGTATCAAATGTCACTCTGACATTGAGTCGTGAAGCTGGTGATGAAGCAACTTACTTTGATGAAATTCGTACCTTCGAAAACAATTCAAGCATGTACGGGGACAAGCATGATACAGGTCAAGGAACCTTCAAACAAGACTTTGAAAATGTAGCTCAAGGAATCTTCCCATTTGTAGTGGGTGGTGTCGAAGGTGTCGAAGACAACCGGACTCACTTGTCTGAAAAACACGATCCATATACACAGCGTGGTTGGAACGGTAAGAAAGTCGATGATGTTATCGATGGAAATTGGTCACTCAAGACTAACGGACTGGTTAGCCGTCGTAACTTGGTTTACCAAACCATCCCACAAAACTTCCGCTTTGAGGCAGGTAAGACTTACCGTGTAACCTTTGAATACGAAGCTGGATCAGACAATACCTATGCTTTTGTAGTTGGTAAGGGAGAATTCCAGTCAGGTCGTCGTGGTAGTCAAGCAAGCAACTTGGAAATGCATGAATTGCCAAATACTTGGACGGATTCTAAGAAAGCCAAGAAGGCAACCTTCCTCGTGACAGGTGCAGAAACAGGCGATACTTGGGTAGGTATCTACTCAACTGGAAATGCAAGCAATACTCATGGAGATGCTGGCGGAAATGCCAACTTCCGTGGTTATAACGACTTCATGATGGATAATCTTCACATCGAGGAAATTACCCTAACAGGTAAGATGTTGACAGAAAATGCTCTCAAGAACTACTTGCCAACGGTTGCCATGACCAACTATACGAAAGAGTCTATGGATGCTTTGAAAGAGGCGGTCTTTAACCTCAGTCAGGCAGATGATGACATTAGCGTAGAAGAAGCGCGTGCAGAGATTGCTAAGATTGAAGCCTTGAAGAATGCTTTGGTTCAGAAGAAGACAGCCTTGGTAGCAGAAGACTTTGAAAGTTTGGATGCGCCAGCTCAACCAGGTGAAGGTCTAGAGAATGCCTTTGATGGCAATGTTTCTAGCCTATGGCATACATCTTGGAATGGAGGAGATGTAGGCAAGCCTGCAACCATGGTCTTGAAAGAACCTACTGAAATCACAGGACTTCGCTATGTTCCACGTGCCTCTGATTCAAATGGAAACTTGCGAGATGTGAAACTGGTTGTCACAGATGAGTCTGGTAAGGAACATACTTTCACCGTAACAGATTGGCCAAATAACAACAAGCCAAAAGACATTGACTTTGGCAAGACAATCAAGGCTAAGAAAATTGTCCTTACTGGTACCAAGACTTACGGAGATGGTGGCGATAAATACCAATCTGCAGCGGAACTCATCTTTACCCGTCCACAGGTAGCAGAAACACCACTTGACATGTCTGGCTATGAAGCAGCTTTAGCTAAGGCGCAGAAATTAACAGACAAAGACAATCAAGAGGAAGTAGCTAGCGTTAAGGCAAGCATGAAATATGCGACGGATAACCATCTCTTGACGGAAAGAATGGTGGCCTACTTCGCAGACTATCTCAATCAATTAAAAGATTCTGCTACGAAACCAGATGCTCCAACAAGTAGCAAGGGAGAAGAACAACCACCAGTTCTTGATGTACCTGAGTTCAAAGGCGGCGTCAATGCAGCAGAAGCAGCTGTACATGAGGTTCCTGAGTTCAAGGGCGGCGTTAATGCAGTTCAAGCCTTGGTTCACGAATTACCAGAATACAAGGGTGGAGCCAATGCGGTTCTAGCAGCTACAAATGAAGTCCCTGAGTTTAAGGGTGGCGTCAATGCGGTTCAAGCCTTGGTAAACGAGAAACCAGCCTACACAGGTGTATTGGCTACTGCTGGAGATCAAGCAGCTCCAACAGTTGAAAAACCTGAGTACCCGCTCACTCCAAGCCCAGTAGTTGATGCCAAAACTCTGGAAGATAAAGAAGAGCAACTTCCTGCTACAGGAGAACATGGTTCAGAAGCAGCCCTCTTCTTAGCAAGTGTGAGCATCGCTTTATCTGCTGCGGTCCTTGCGACAAAACGTAAAGAAGAGTAATGAGATTTGATTTCAGCAGTTCAAAGCAACTCGAATCAAAAAGGAACAAACAGCCGGAGAGGACCTCTTGGTTCTCTCCTTTTTCAAAGGAGAAATGATACCGCTTACTCAGGTATGCGGATGAAAGGAATAGGAGAAAGATGGATAGACATTTTTTTGAGAAACGCTGTCACTATAGTATAAGAAAATTTGCAATCGGTGCAGCCTCCGTGATGATTGGTGCTAGTATCTTTGGCGCCAATATGGTTCAGGCAGCAGAAACAGCAGCTCCTTCAGAAACAGAGGGAAGCATCACCCATGTTGAAGCACTGGATAAGTTACCCGATGATTTAGCCGATGCGCTTAAAAAGGCGGATGCAGAAGCTGCAACAGAAGCAAGTCATGAAGAAACTCCAGCGACTGATGAGGGAACCAATCCTGCAGCAAGTGAAGAGGCAAAACCAGAGGCAAGCCCTGCAAGTCCCAAGCCAGCAGAAACGCCGAAACCGGTTGAAACACCAAAGGCAGACAAACAACCTGCGGAAACCACTACACCAGCAGTAAAACCAGCTGAAAAGACAATCGAAGATAGAGAAGATGTCAACCATCTCGAAGGTGCTACTGCTCAGGCAAGCAACCATGAGACTGGGACCAACTTTACTGCAGATAAGGCTATCGATGGAGATGACAATACCCGTTGGGCTACAGATAGAGATGCAGTAAAACCAACTTTTGAATTAACTCTTCCAAAAACTACCCTCATCAAGCATGTAGAAATAGACTGGGATCGTCGTCTTCGTAATGGGCAAAATGACCCCAATATCAAATCTTGGAGTCTCTACTACGCAGGTCAAGAAGACGTGGGCGCTAACGGAGAAAAACAATGGAAACTCGCTCATACCAAGACTGGAGATCCTGTTTTAGACGAGAAAGTTGACTTAGCCAATAGTATTCAAGCTAAATATCTCAAGTTAGAGATCAATGACTATCAAGCGGGCACAATGAACTGGAGAAACGTTGGAATCCAAGAAATTCGAGCTTATTCTAACGTTCCGGACCATAGTAAGGTAACGGATATCCGCCAAGTAACCGAACTAACAGTAGCAGAAGATGGACAGTCTCTTGTCTTACCAACTTTACCAGGGAAAGTTAGCCTTATCGGAAGCAACAAGCAAGGTGTGATTGACCTTCAAAATCACATCTATAAGCCTTTGACAGACCAACGCGTCAAGGTCATGGTCCAACAAATCAAAGATAGTCATACTTTCACTAAGGAATTTGAAGTAGTCATCAAGGGGCTACATCAGGACGAAGGTGTGGGTGTCAAACCAAAAGTAGCACCAGCTGTTCAACAATGGTATGGGAAAGAAGGTCAATCTTCTATTACTTCAGATACAGTTCTTGCGACAGGAGATTCTGGCTTTGATCAGGCTGCAACCTTCTACCAGTCAGACCTTGCCAGCCGAGGATTGGAACTTGCAACTGGTGACAAACAGGCTCAAAAACGAATCGAGTTTAAAAAGGTTGAAAACAAAGGTTATGGTAAGGAAGGCTATGGGATCACTATCCAAGATGATGTGATTACCATCGAAGCTGCCACGAACACAGGGGCCTTCTACGCAACTCGTACTCTTCTTCAGATGGGAGAAACAGACCTACAAAATGGCGAAATTCGTGATTTCCCAAGTTTCAGCCATCGTGGCTTTATGCTAGATACAGGTCGTAAATTTATCCCTTATGACACCCTTGTAGACATCATGCTCAACATGGCCTACTACAAGATGAACGACTTGCAGTTGCACCTTAATGATAACTATATCTTCCTTAAGGAACACTTGGCAGGTAAGAATTTAACTCCAGAAGAACAACTCAAGTATGTACTTGAACATGCCAAGACTGGTTTCCGTGTGGAGACAGATATTGTCGGTACGAATGGTCAAAAATTAACATCAGATGAGCATTATACCAAAGAAGAAATGCAAAATCTGATTAAACTTGCCAAGGCCTTGCATATCAACCTAGTACCAGAAATTGACACACCAGGTCATGCACTATCATTTGTCAAAGTTCGTCCAGACCTCATGTATCAAGGTAGTTTGAGCGATTATGCAGGCAAGCACAATGTTGAACGTGTTGCCATGCTCGACCTAGATAATAAATACGATGAAACGCTAGCTTTTGTCAAATCAGTTTATGACAAACTCCTCGATGGTCCAGATGCACCGCTTCATGGCGTGTCCACTGTTCATATCGGAACGGATGAATACTATGGCAGCAGAGAAAGTTACCGTCGCTATGTCAATGATTTGACCCAATATATCAAGTCTAAAGGTTACACCCCTCGTATCTGGGGCTCACTCAGTGCGAAACGTGGAAACACTCCTGTTGATTGGAACGGAGTAGAGGTTGATATCTGGAGTATCGGATGGCAACGACCAAATGAAGCCATTGCTCAGGGAGCTAAGATTATCAACATCACGGATGTACCGACCTATAGTGTTCCAAGTGGAAGCAATAGTCAAGCAGCCTACGGGGACTATGCTAACTACGAACGTCAGTACAATAGCTGGACACCAAATGATTTTAGAACAGGTGGAGGTCCACTTCTACCAGCTTCTCATCCAAGTATCCTTGGTGGTGGTCACGCAGTTTGGAATGACAATATTGACCTTCATGAGACAGGTTTGACCTCTTATGATATCTTTAAACGCTTCTTCAAGAGCATGCAAACTACTGCGGAACGCACCTGGGGATCCGATCGTGCAGCTGCGACCTTTGCAGAACGCACCCTACCAACCAGTCCTTATGCGCCGCAGTCAAATCCTGATAAAGAGATTGATCAAAGCGACTTGTTTACCATCAATCCTGAAACAGTCAAGAACTATGCAAGCAAGAAAGTGAAGGCAAGCGAACAGGGATTGGCTTTTGAGAAAGATAGCAGTATCGAAGGCTTGGCTGGTGATGTTGGTCCAAGTCATGTCTTGAAGTTTGATGTAACTGTCACTGGAGACGGGGAACAAACCTTCTCAACAAGTGGGGACAACCGTATCTATCTAGCTGATAAAGACGGCTACCTTGCTTATCAATTTGAACAGTTCCATATCCAATTCAATAAAAAACTTGAAAAGAACAAACGTTATCAAATCTCTATCGTAACCAAACCACAATCTACAGAAGTCTATGTGGATGGTGAAAAGATTGAGCGTATTGCAAATCCAGCCCACCCTCGCTTTGCCCACAATAGCTTGGTACTACCGCTTGAAAGCATCGGTGGTTTCAAAGGGATCTTGCATAGTGCAGAGTTGTCAGACAAACCATTTGTAAATCCTCGTTTGATTTCAAATGATAAGATTACTGCAACGGCAAGCAGTCAGCAACTTCCAGGAAACGCGACTGAAGGCGCTGTTGAAAAGGCCTTTGACAATGATCCAAATACCTTCTGGCATACTAAGTGGACTGGTGACACTGCGCCATACACCCTTACTATGACCTTGAAAGAAGCAGAAAAAGTCAATGGCTTGACTTATCTCCCACGTCCAGGTGGTGGAAATGGTGTCGTGACGCGCTACGAAATCTACGCACAAAAAGATGGCCAAATGGTCAAGGTTTCAGAAGGAAACTGGGACAACAACGCCCAAGAAAAAACAGTCAACTTTGCGGCGGTGCATACCAACAAGATTGAGTTGAAAGTATTGGAAGGCGTTGGTGGTTTTGCAAGTGCAGCTGAAGTTCATCTATTAAAACCTGTCAAAGAAGAGCAAGAAACGCCTGCACCAAGTCAACCAGAAAAACCAACTACACCAGAAAAACCAAAAGTAGAGCAAACAGGTGATGGAACAGTTGAATTGGCAGATCAATTCACTGCAAGTAAACCAGCTAGTGAAGACAGCATTGCAGCTGCTAGCAAGAGCGCAGACTATCTCAAGAAAGAGTACAAGGTCTTCCCAACTCCACAAAAAGTGACTTATGGCGAAGGTGTTACAGCTCTTCGCAAGCAAGTCAATCTGGTCATGGGCGATCAACTCGATATCTATACTCGCAATCGCTTGAAGAGTGTCTTGCAGGACAATCAAGTATCTTATACAACTGGTAAGGCAGCAATCGCTGGCGCAACCAATATCTATCTTGGAGTGCATGGACAAGGTTCACAAGCAGAGCAAAACTTGTCCAATGTTTCAGCAGGTCTCTTTGACAAGATCGACGCCTATGTCTTGAGCATCAAGGATAATTCGATTTCCATCGTCGGAAAAGACACAGATGCAGTCTTCTATGGTTTGACAACTTTGAAACACATGCTCAAGGAAAGCCAAGTGCCAGTCCTTCGCAATGTAACAGTAGAAGATTACGCAGAGCTCAAGAACCGTGGTTTCATCGAAGGTTACTATGGAAATCCATGGTCGAATGCCGATCGTGCAGAGCTCATGCGTTATGGTGGCGATTTGAAATTGAACCAATACTTCTTTGCACCAAAAGATGATCCATACCACAACAAGAAATGGCGTGAACTCTATCCAGAAGAAAAACTAGCTGAAATCCGTGAACTTGCTCGTGTTGGAAATCAAAGTAAAACCCGCTATGTCTGGACTATCCATCCATTCATGAACAACCGCATCCGCTTTGGCAATGAAGCGCACTACCAAGAAGATTTGGCAACCATCAAGGCCAAATTTACCCAGTTGATGAAAGTGGGTGTTCGTGAGTTTGGTATTCTAGCAGATGATGCACCAAGTCCTGTCGGAGGCTACAATAGCTACAACCGCTTGATGAAAGACATGACGGATTGGTTGACTGAAATGCAGGGAACTTACAGCGGTCTTCGTAAAGAAATGATCTTTGTTCCTGGCCAGTATTGGGGTAATGGACGTGAGGATGAGTTGAAATCCCTCAATGAAAATCTCCCAAGTTCAACATCCATGACCTTGACGGGTGGTAAGATTTGGGGTGAAGTCTCTGAAAGCTTCCTTTCCACTCTCAAGAACAATCTATCCGCAGGAGGCAAGACCTATCGCCCAGTTTCACTTTGGATTAACTGGCCTGTAACAGATAACTCTAAACAACACTTGATTCTAGGTGGTGGTGAGAAATTCCTTCATCCGAATGTAGATCCTAGCTTGCTATCTGGTATCATGTTGAACCCAATGCAACAGTCTGAACCATCTAAGATTGCCCTCTTTTCAGGAGCTCAATACTCATGGAAACAGTGGAAATCAGAAGAAGAAGCTAAGAAAATCAATGATATTGCCTTCAACTTTGTAGAAAATGGTCATTTTGAAGATAGCAAGGTATCAGCAGCCTTCCGCGAACTTGGTAAGCACATGATCAACCAAAACATGGATACTCGTGTCGTCAAACTAGAAGAATCTGTAGACTTGGCTCCAAAATTGACAGACTTCATGACTAAGCTCAAAGCAGGTCAGGATGTGACTGCAGAACGTGCAGCCTTGCGTGCAGAATTTGCCAAGATTAAAGAAGCAGCCGAACTCTATAAAGCATCAGGCGATAAAAAAATGGTTGCGCAAATCCACTATTGGTTGGATAATGCAATCGACCAAATGAATGCTCTCGATGCCTTCCTTACAGGAACTGAAGCCATGGCTACAAACGATGCAGCCAAACTTTGGGATAGCTACTATAAAGGTTTGAAATTGTACGAACAGTCTCAAACTCACACCTTCCATTATGTAGACCATATGGAAAAAGCTGAATTGGGTGTTCAACATATTCGTCCATTTATCCTATCCTTGAAAGAAGTTCTAGCGTCTGAAGTTCAAAAAGTCTTGCATCCAGACCAAATCATCAGTACCTTTATCACCAATCGAACAGGTGTAGAAGGTGGTTTGGCAGAAGTAACGGATGGCGACTTGGCAACTCATGCGATTATTAAATCACCAAACAGCATCAAGACAGGTGATTATATTGGTATGAAGTTCAACAAACCAGTAGCGATTCAAACCTTGACCTTTGCTATGGGAACGCAGGCCAATCCACGTGATACCTTTAGTAAGGCAGAAGTGCAGTATCAAGATGAAAATGATAACTGGGTAACTTTGAAAGAGCCAAGCTATGTCGGAAATGAATCCCTTCTTAAGTTTGAAAATCTCAAAATCAAGGCCAAGGCAGTTCGCATGATTGCGACAGCAGACCGCGAGAACACTTGGTTTGCAGTTCAGGAAATTGCAGTCAACCGTCCAGTTGAAAAAGCTCGTAGCCAACAAGCAACGACAGTTAGTCTAAGCTCAAATCTAGTTTATAAACTAAATACCTCAGCCCGTCAAATCACTGATGGCAAGGACAATACAGAAGCCATGATGGCAAATGCTGATGGAAGCAATACAACTCCAGTAGATGCCTGGGCACAACTGGACCTCGGTGAAGTCAAGTCAGTCACTAAAGTACGACTTCGCCAAGGAACGGGTGATAAGCTTGCCGCAGGTGTACTTGAGTACTCTACAGATGGGACTGCATGGCAAGAGTTAGATCGCCTATCAGGAGAACAAACCAAGGAAGTGACCAGAGCTATTAATGCTCGTTACATCCGAGTCCGCAATACCAAGGCTCTCGACCTATGGTGGCGTATCCAGGACTTCTCTGTTGAGACACGTTCTGGAAATAGTGAGTTAACAGACACCAACGTGGAATCATTGAAGGAAACGCCGGTAGTGGATAGCTTAGGCAGTTACGAGCTTCAAATTCCAGCTGGAACCAAACTCCCTGCTCATAGCTATCTAGGTATGAAGCTTGACCGTATCCATCAGATCAAGAGCATCCAGCTCAAAGGTCAGGCCAACCCAGCTCTTAGTCTTGAGTACTCTGCAAATGCGCAAGAATGGACGCCGGCTAGCCAGTTGACTGACAGATCTGTAGTGAGCCACTTGGTACGTTATGTTCGTTTGGTCAATAAAACAGATCAGGAACAAGCTGTGACAGCCACTTCTCTCCTTGTGACAACCAAAGAAGTGCAACCAACCAAACTAGAATCTACAACTATGGGCATTCATCCAACTTACGGAAGCAATGATGTTCGTAAACTGAACAACCTAGATCAACTATTTGACGGTGTTTACAACAACTTTGTTGAGTTTTCAGATTACGCCCATAAAGATGGTCACGTAACCTTGAAACTTGGCAGTGAACGTACCATCAAGAAAATCAGAGCCTACATCCAAGACGGAACTCAAAACTACCTTCGTGATGGTAAGATTCAAGTCAGCCAAGACGGTAAAACTTGGACAGATGTCGTGACAGTAGGAGATGGTGTAGCCAATAGCCAACACGATGATTCATTGACAGATGGTTGGACACACGATTCTAAGATGCCAGGAAATCGCTATATCGAGGGTGAATTGACGACACCAGTTAAAGCTAACTATCTCCGTGTCCTCTATACAGCAGACTATGATGCCCGTTTTGTAGGCTTTACAGAATTGGTCATCAACGATGGTGAATTTGTCAAACCAATCAATGATCCAACAGTAGAAGGAAACGGTGGAGAAAGCCAAGGCAACTTCTACAATAATCTTGTAGACGGAAAAGTCTTGACCAGCTACAAGTCTGAAAAAGAAAAGGGGGAGTTGGTGTATCACTTGTCTGAGCCGACCAATGCTAACCACCTTCGTCTCGTTTCCAGTCTTCCTGAAGGAGCTAAGGCACGTGTTCTTGCTAGAACACTCAAGGATGGTCAAGACAGTTGGCTAGACCTCGGTGCCATTACATCCAGTCTCCAAACTTTCGCTATCCGAAATGGTGGCTCTCTTCTAGACGTCAAATTAGTCTGGGAAGGTGGCAAGGCTGAGTTTTATGAATTGGCAAGCTTCCATCAAGAATTAACAGAAGAACCGGTTCAATCAAGCAAGGGCGAAGAGCCAGCACCCGTTCTTGAGGTTCCTGAATTCACAGGTGGTGTCAATGCAGTTGAAGCCCTAGTACATGAACTTCCAGAGTACACAGGCGCAGTAGCGACAGTAGGAGACCAAGTTGCTCCAACAGTAGAGAAACCTGAGTTCAAGGGTGGTGTC
>NZ_GL732466.1:640756-643242 GCF_000187645.1 Streptococcus sp. C300 | reverse complement strand
TCTGAAAGAAAAGGGGAGTTGGTGTATCACTTGTCTGAGCCGACCAATGCTAACCACCTTCGTCTCGTTTCCAGTCTTCCTGAAGGAGCTAAGGCACGTGTTCTTGCTAGAACACTCAAGGATGGTCAAGACAGTTGGCTAGACCTCGGTGCCATTACATCCAGTCTCCAAACTTTCGCTATCCGAAATGGTGGCTCTCTTCTAGACGTCAAATTAGTCTGGGAAGGTGGCAAGGCTGAGTTTTATGAATTGGCAAGCTTCCATCAAGAATTAACAGAAGAACCGGTTCAATCAAGCAAGGGCGAAGAGCCAGCACCCGTTCTTGAGGTTCCTGAATTCACAGGTGGTGTCAATGCAGTTGAAGCCCTAGTACATGAACTTCCAGAGTACACAGGCGCAGTAGCGACAGTAGGAGACCAAGTTGCTCCAACAGTAGAGAAACCTGAGTTCAAGGGTGGTGTCAATGCAGTTGAAGCCTTGGTACATGAGCTTCCAGAGTACACAGGTCCAGTAGCGACAGTAGGAGACCAAGCTGCTCCAACAGTAGAGAAACCTGAGTTCAAGGGTGGTGTCAATGCAGTGATGGCTCTAGTGCATGAATTGCCAGAATACACAGGCCCGCTAGCAACAGTAGGAGACCAAGCTGCTCCAATGGTAGAGAAACCTGAGTTTAAACTGAGCTCACTTGCTTCAGATGAAGGTAAGGCACCGGCACCGGAACTAAAACAAGAAGTGACGAAGCGAGAAACAGCTGAACAAAACCTGCCAGCAACAGGTGAGAGTCAATCTGACACAACCCTCTTCCTAGCAGGTGTTAGCCTAGCCCTATCTGCTCTCTTTGTAGCAAAAACAAAGAAAGACTAGTGTTTAGTAAAACCTCTTAACAAGATTACGAAATCCGTTTCCTATCTTTCCCAATGAGGTTTATAGTACAGAAAAAGCCTGAGAAGACATCTTCTCAGGCTTTTGTTAAGCACATAAATGCAATAGAGCTATGAAAAAATCACCCAGAAAAATCTGGGTGATAAATGTTATGGTTGTGCTGGTTGAGGATTCTGATTTTGGTTCTGGTTTTGTTGACCAGGCGTTGTATTTGGTTGCTGGTTATTGGTATTATTGTTTGCACTATTATTCGTACTTGGAGTAGTTGAGCTTGACTGTGTAGTTGAACTTTCTGATGTCGAGCTCGAACTTTCAGGTGTTGGGGCCTGTTGCGGAGCAGGGGCAGTCCATGCAGAACGAGCACCGTTTTTAAAGACGAACTCACCACTTCGATAGAGGCCTTCTGGCATAGTCCAGTCGCCAGGGTTGTTATCCTCAGACAGATAAGTCATCATTGAACGGTAAACCTTAGCTGCAACATAGAAGCCATCACCAACGATAGGAGTAAGGCGGTTTGAGTAACCTGTCCACACAGCCATTGAATATTTGCGAGTATAACCAACAAACATTTCGTCTGGAGCTACATAACCAGTATTTTTGATGTAGTTTTCAATTTCATCATCTGTATAGTTTGATGTACCAGTCTTACCAGCTTGAGGTAGCCAAGGGAGATAAGCACCACGACCAGTTCCGTATGCCAAGACAGTCTTCATCATTTCTGTCATCATATAGGCGGTCGTCTCTTTCATGGCACGAGTACCAGGATCAGCGTATTCTTTTGAGCTACCATCGCTAAAGACGATTTTGTTGATATACATTGGTTTATGGTAGATACCACCGTTAGCAAAAGCAGCGTAAGCAGCAGCCATTTTCTCACTACTTGCTCCATACTTTTTGTTTGACTCAGTCGTATTACTTGAAATCGCGTTGGCATAGTGCATATCTGGATAGTCAATGCCGATTCCATTTAGGAAGGTCTTGGCTCTATCCAAACCGACTTTGTTCAAGGTTTCTACAGCTGTAACGTTCCGTGATTGTTGGAGCGCATATTGGATGGTAATATTTCCAAAATAACTTCTATCCCAGTTGTAAACAGGGGTATCTGTTCCAGGATAGTTGTAAGGAACATCATGTACAATCGAAGCAGTTGAGTCGTAGATGTCATACTCCAAGGCAGGAGCATAGTCTGTGATTGGCTTCATGGTAGAACCCCAGTCACGGTTGGTTTCAACAGCTTGGTTGATTCCGAAGGAGACATTGCTTGATTGTTGACGAGAACCTAACTGAGCAATGACTTTCCCATTTGTCACATCCACAATCGTTGAAGCTACTTGCATTTCATCATCTGGATAGTTGACATACTCGTCGGTATTGTAGATATCCCAGAGATGTTGTTGAACTTTAGGATCAACGTTGGTGTAGACATCCATACCAGTCGTTAAGAGGTTGTAGCCTGTTTCTTGTTCGACTTGATCGATTACCTCTTTGAGATAGTTGTCCATGTATGGAGGATAACTATTAGCCGATTTTAGACTTTGAAGTCCATCTGTAATCGGAGTATTAATCGCTTTTTCATATTGCTCAGCTGAAATGTAACCTTGCCC
>NZ_GL732466.1:608517-640735 GCF_000187645.1 Streptococcus sp. C300 | reverse complement strand
CGGTTGGTTTCAACAGCTTGGTTGATTCCGAAGGAGACATTGCTTGATTGTTGACGAGAACCTAACTGAGCAATGACTTTCCCATTTGTCACATCCACAATCGTTGAAGCTACTTGCATTTCATCATCTGGATAGTTGACATACTCGTCGGTATTGTAGATATCCCAGAGATGTTGTTGAACTTTAGGATCAACGTTGGTGTAGACATCCATACCAGTCGTTAAGAGGTTGTAGCCTGTTTCTTGTTCGACTTGATCGATTACCTCTTTGAGATAGTTGTCCATGTATGGAGGATAACTATTAGCCGATTTTAGACTTTGAAGTCCATCTGTAATCGGAGTATTAATCGCTTTTTCATATTGCTCAGCTGAAATGTAACCTTGCCCCTTCATCTCAGAGAGGACGAGATTACGACGTTCTTGAGCAGCTTCTGGATGCGAGTATGGATCATACTGGTTTGGAGCCTGAGGCATACCAGCAAGGAGAGCCAGTTGAGGAATACTTAGATCTTTGAGATCCTTGCCATAGTAACTTTGGGCAGCTGTCTGCATTCCGTAATTACCGTTTGACATGTAAACCTTGTTGATGTAGTAGGTCAAGATCTCTTGTTTAGTCGCTTTTTGTTCTAACTGAACGGCTAACCAAGCTTCCTGAGCCTTACGAGAAAGAGTTTGATCAGAAGTTGACGTAGAGAAATAGGTTAACTTGATCAACTGCTGTGTCAAGGTGGAAGCTCCTTGCAGACCTCCACCACCACGAAGGTTTCGTAGGGTAGCACCTAGGATACGGATCGTGTCGATTCCTCGGTGATTAAAGAAGCGATGGTCCTCAATCGAAACAATAGCGTTGACCAAATCTGTCGGTATTTCGTTTGCTTGGGCATTGACCCGACGTTCCGATCCAAGATCAGCGATAAGTTCATCATTGCTATCATAGATCTTACTTGACGTTGTAGCGACTAGTTTACTTTCAGAAAGTTCTGGAGCCTTGCTAACATAGTAGAGGAAGAGACCTCCACCAAGCATTACAGCTGCGATAAATACAGTTAAGAGACTGATGCTGACATACTTAGCTATTCGCAGAAAAGTTTGTTTGTTCATCTTGTTTTACCACCTAGTAAATGTTCTTTGATAACGTCGAGGTAGGGAATTTGAGGAAAGGCCCCAGGCTCAATCCTATATCCATTTTCTCGAATATATCCAAGTGGCATTGACTTCTGTCCCTTATCTTGATGATAGAAACGGATGAGATCAATAGCCGGTAATAAGTAGGTTTCTTGCTGAGAAGAAAAGTGAAGGAGTACAAAGCAGATTCCTTGCTGGGCAAGGACTTGTTCCATATGCTGGATCTGATGGAGATGAAAATTCTTCATCGGTATCGCATGTTTTTGCCTGGTTTCCTTTGCTTCAAAGTCGATGTAGTATCCATCATAAACCCCTGAATAGTCAGTAGTTGAGGCTTGTCTAAAGTAGGCTTCAACGATCTTGGCTCGACTTCGTTGGGGATAGTCGACACGTACGATTTGGATGGGAGTCGGTTTCTTGTGAATAACAGCTAACCCATGCGACAAATAGTAGTCGTTCGTAGCATTGATCATCTTTTCAAAAGACATTCCCCGATTTGCGAAATTTTTAGTTTGTGACAGGGGTGCTTGTCTCTTTTGAGATGAAATTTTATGTGGATAGTTGACCATAATTCTCCTTATTGGTACAATAACATCACTCTATTATATCATAAATTTACAAAGAAAGGGTTAAAAATGACATCAGCCTTGATTTTAGGCTATTCAGCCTTCGACCTTGGTCTCTTTAATGACAAGGATATTCGCGTTGATATTATCAAAACAGCCATTCGGAGAGACCTGGAACGTCTAGCAGAGGATGGGGTGACCTGGCTTGTCTTTACAGGGACTTTGGGCTTTGAGTACTGGGCGCTTCAGGTAGCGAAAGACATGAAAGCAGACTATGGATTTCAGCTGGCGACCATTTTTGATTTTGAAACCCATGGCAGTAATTGGAATGAAGCAAATCAAGCGAAATTGAGTGAGTTCAAGCAAGTTGATTTTGTCAAATACGCCTATCCACAATATGAGCACAAGGGACAATTACGCGATTATCAGAAATTTCTGCTGGAAAATACAGATACTTGTTACCTTTTTTACGACGAAGAAAACGAAACCAAGTTACGATATTTTTACCAAATGATGAAAAATCAAGCGGACTATGTTACAAGAAGATTAACATTTGAGGACTTGAATGAAATAGTAGAAAATTTTTCTGAAAAGTAAGCCTTTGACCTTGATTTTTACTTGTCTTTTTTTATATAATAATACTAGTAACCCAGAATGGAGAGAGACATGGCAAGTATTATATTTTCAGCGAAAGATATTTTTGAACAAGAATTTGGACGTGAAGTACGTGGATACAGCAAAGCAGAGGTAGATGAATTCCTAGACGATGTGATTAAGGACTATGAAACCTACGCAGCTTTGGTCAAATCCCTTCGTCAAGAGATTGCTGATTTGAAGGAAGAATTATCTCATAAACCACAGGTAGCTCCAACTCAACCAGACTCTATTGAAGTAACAGCTTCTACTTCAATGACAAACTTTGATATTTTGAAACGCTTAAATCGTCTCGAAAAAGAAGTATTTGGTAAGCAAATCTTAGACAACCAAGATTTATAATTGACTAAGGAATGAGTGCAATTTTTGGATAATCGCGTGAAGAGGTTCTCTTTTCATGAGGAAAGTCCATGCTAGCACAGGCTGTGATGCCTGTAGTGTTTGTGCTAGGCGAATCCATAAGCCTAGGGACGAGAAATCGTTACGGCAGTCGAAATGGCTAAGTCTTCGGATAGGTCAGAATAGGCTTGAAAGTGCCACAGTGACGGAGTCTTTCTGGAAACAGAGAGAGTGGAACGCGGTAAACCCCTCAAGCTAGCAACCCAAATTTTGGTCGGGGCATGGAGTGCACGGAAACGAACGTAGTACTCTGACTGCTAGCAGCTTTATGCTGTTAGCGGTAGACAGATGATTATCGAAGGAAGTGGTCCTAGTCACTTCTGGAACAAAACATGGCTTATAGAAAATTGCATATAGGTTGGGGCTGAGAAATCTTTCTCAACCTCATTTTTTAAAGTGAACAAGAGAAAGGTCTTGCAAGACTAGAAATGAAAGAACAATTTAATTTAATCGCAACTGCTGCTGCGGGCCTTGAGGCTGTCGTTGGACGTGAGGTGCGAGATCTTGGTTATGATTGCCAGGTTGAAAATGGGCGTGTCCGCTTTCAAGGAGATGTGAAGGCAATCATCGAGACCAATCTTTGGCTTCGTGCAGCGGATCGCATCAAGATTGTAGTCGGAAGTTTTCCGGCTAAGACTTTTGAAGAGCTTTTTCAAGGTGTTTTTGCTCTAGATTGGGAAAACTATCTCCCGCTAGGAGCACGTTTCCCGATATCAAAGGCAAAATGTGTGAAGTCTAAACTCCACAACGAACCCAGTGTTCAGGCTATTTCTAAGAAGGCTGTTGTGAAGAAATTACAAAAACACTATGCCCGTCCAGAAGGAGTTCCCTTGATGGAGACTGGTCCCGAGTTTAAGATTGAGGTATCTATCCTGAAAGATGTGGCAACTGTCATGATTGACACGACAGGTTCTAGCCTTTTTAAACGTGGTTATCGTACGGAAAAGGGTGGAGCGCCGATCAAGGAAAATATGGCAGCGGCCATTTTACAACTCTCTAACTGGTATCCAGACAAGCCCTTGATTGATCCGACTTGTGGTTCAGGAACTTTCTGTATCGAGGCGGCTATGATTGCCAGAAAGATGGCTCCTGGCCTTCGCCGTTCCTTTGCTTTTGAGGAATGGAACTGGGTCAGCGATCGGTTAATACAGGAAGTTCGCACAGAGGCGGCTAAGAAAATTGATCGTGAATTCGAGCTGGATATTATGGGCTGTGATATAGATGCTCGCATGGTGGAAATTGCCAAAGCAAATGCTCAAGCAGCAGGTGTCGCAGGTGATATCACCTTTAAACAAATGCGGGTACAAGACTTACGCTCGGACAAGGTAAATGGTGTCATCATCTCCAATCCTCCATATGGTGAGCGTTTGTCTGATGATGTAGGAGTTACCAAGCTTTATGCTGAGATGGGACAGGTATTTGCGCCACTGAAAACCTGGAGTAAATTTATCCTGACCAGTGATGAAGCATTTGAAAGTAAGTACGGAAGTCCAGCTGATAAAAAACGAAAACTGTATAACGGGACCTTAAAAGTGGATTTGTATCAATACTTTGGTCAGCGTGTGAAACGTCAGGAGTTAAAATAGAAAGGTGAACTCATGAGTAAGAAAAGACGTGATCGTCATAAAAAAGGACATCAAGAACCCAAATTTGACTTTGATGAAGCAAAAGATTTGACTGTTGGTCAAGTGATTCGTAAGAATGAAGAGGTGGAGGCTGGAGTATTGCCTGAGGACAACATCTTGGACAAATACATCAAACAACACCGTGAAGAGATTGAAGCTGACAAGTTTGAAACTCGTCAGTTTAAAAAAGAAGAACTAGCTTCCACTCAAAGTCTAGAAGATATGATTCAAGAAGTGCGAGAATCTAGCGAGACTTCTGAAGAAATTGAAGAATCACATCTTGTGACGGAGGAAGTTTCTGGCCATACAGAAGAAACGGAAGCTGCTAGTGTTGTTCTGTCTCCTCTAGATGAGGAAAATCAAGAACTGGAACCACTTGTATTAACCAACACAGCAACAGAAGAAGAGACAGAAAGTCCAGAAGAGGAAGAAGTGATTGTTCCTCTATCACGTTCGGCTCAAACAGAACCTGAAACAGGCTCTAAGAAGAAAGGTGTCATCATCATTGCTTCTGTAGTAGCTGCAATCCTTGTGCTTGCTGGAACATATTATGTCTACCGCCAAGTATCTCGTTCAAACCAAGAAATCCAGTCTTCTCAAGCAGCCTCTTCGGATGATAAAGGGACACAAACAGCTTTGAAAGACTTCAATGATCTCTATGATACTTTCTATACAGATGCTAATAAGACAGCTCTGAAAAACAGCCAGTTTGATAAATTGAGCCAACTTAAAACCTTGCTAGATAAGTTAGAAGGTAGCCGTGATTATACACTAGCTAAGTCAAGATATGATAGCCTAGCAACTCAAATCAAGGCCATTCAAGATGTCAATGCCCTCTTTGAAAGCCCAGCTATTACGGACGGTGTCTTGGATACCAATGCGAAAGCCAAAGCAGACGCTAAATTTACAGAAATCAAGACAGGGAACACAGAACTAGACAAACTCTTGGATAAGGCTATTAGTCTTGGCAAGAGCCAACAAACCAGTGCTTCCAGCTCAAGTTCGAGCTCTAGCACGAGTCAAGCAAGCTCAAGTTCAGCTACAGAAAGCAATGCAAGCAGCACGACCCCTTCAACAAGCACCACGGCACCAGCTAGAGATACAAATGGTGGTTTGTCTGGCGATGGGGTTAATCTTCAAAGAAGTACTAGTCGTGTACCTTACAACCAATCAGCTGTAGACGATAGCAACAACCCTGCTTGGACCTTTGCGGATGGTGTATTGGAACAAGTCCTAGCAACATCACGTGCTCGTGGCTATATCACTGGCAATCAATATATCCTAGAACGTGTCAATATCGTAAACGGAAATGGTTATTACAACCTCTATAAACCAGATGGAACCTATCTCTTCACCCTCAACTGTAAGACGGGTTACTTTGTAGGGAATGGTTCTGGTCATGCGGATGACTTGGACTATTAGGACTCCGTTACAAAATTCTTTCCTTTCATAGGTAAAAATGATAAAATAAAACATATTAAACAAGAGGAGTGTCACATGACAAAAGCTAACTTTGGTGTCGTTGGTATGGCCGTAATGGGTCGTAACCTTGCCCTAAATATCGAATCTCGTGGTTATACAGTTGCCATTTACAACCGTAGTAAAGAAAAAACAGAAGACGTAATTGCTTGCCATCCTGAAAAGAACTTTGTGCCAAGCTATGACGTTGAAAGCTTTGTAAACTCAATCGAAAAACCTCGTCGTATCATGCTGATGGTTCAAGCTGGACCTGGTACAGACGCAACTATCCAAGCCCTTCTTCCCCACCTTGACAAGGGTGATATCTTGATTGACGGAGGAAACACTTTCTACAAAGATACCATCCGTCGTAATGAAGAATTGGCAAACTCAGGTATCAACTTTATCGGTACTGGGGTTTCTGGTGGTGAAAAAGGTGCCCTTGAAGGTCCTTCTATCATGCCTGGTGGACAAAAAGAAGCCTACGAATTGGTTGCGGATGTTCTCGAAGAAATCTCAGCTAAAGCACCAGAAGATGGCAAACCATGTGTGACTTACATCGGTCCTGATGGAGCTGGTCACTATGTAAAAATGGTCCACAACGGTATCGAGTATGGTGATATGCAATTAATCGCAGAAAGCTATGACCTCATGCAACACTTGCTAGACCTTTCTGCAGAAGACATGGCAGAAATCTTTACTGAGTGGAACAAGGGTGAATTGGACAGCTACTTGATCGAAATCACAGCTGATATCTTGAGCCGTAAAGACGATGAAGGTCAAGATGGACCAATCGTAGACTATATCCTGGATGCTGCAGGAAACAAAGGAACTGGTAAATGGACGAGCCAATCAGCACTTGACCTTGGTGTGCCATTGTCACTCATCACTGAGTCAGTCTTTGCCCGCTACATCTCCACATACAAAGAAGAGCGTGTACATGCTAGCAAGGTCCTTCCAAAACCAGCTACTTTCAAATTTGAAGGTGACAAGGCTGAGTTGATCGAAAAGATCCGTCAAGCTCTTTACTTCTCAAAAATCATTTCATACGCACAAGGTTTTGCTCAATTGCGTGTGGCTTCTAAAGAAAATAACTGGAACTTGCCATTTGCGGACATCGCATCTATCTGGCGTGATGGCTGTATCATCCGTTCTCGTTTCTTGCAAAAGATCACAGATGCCTACAACCGCGATGCTGATCTTGCCAACCTTCTCTTGGATGAGTACTTCTTGGATGTTACTGCTAAGTACCAACAAGCAGTGCGTGATATCGTAGCTCTTGCTGTTCAAGCTGGTGTACCAGTGCCAACCTTCTCAGCAGCTATTACTTACTTTGATAGCTACCGTTCAGCAGACCTTCCTGCTAACTTGATCCAAGCGCAACGTGACTACTTTGGTGCCCACACTTACCAACGTAAAGACAAAGAAGGAACATTCCACTACTCTTGGTATGACGAAAAATAAGTAGGTCTGCCATGGGGAAACGGATTTTATTACTTGAGAAAGAACGAAATCTCGCTCATTTTCTCAGTCTGGAACTCCAAAAAGAGCAATACCGTGTTGATCTGGTAGAGGAGGGGCAAAAAGCCCTCTCCATGGCTCTCCAGACAGATTATGACTTGATTTTACTGAATGCTCGTCTGGGGGATATGACGGCCCAGGATTTTGCAGAGAGGCTGAGTCGGACAAAACCTGCCTCAGTGATTATGGTCTTAGACCATCGCGAAGAATTGCAAGACCAGATTGAGACAATCCAGCGCTTCGCCGTTTCTTACATCTATAAGCCAGTGATTATTGATGATCTAGTTGCTCGTATTTCAGCGATTTTCCGAGGTCGGGACTTTATCGACCAACACTGTAGTCAGATGAAGGTCCCAACGTCTTACCGCAATTTGCGTATGGATGTAGAACATCATACCGTTTATCGTGGCGAGGAGATGATTGCTCTGACGCGCCGTGAGTATGACCTTTTGGCCACTCTCATGGGAAGCAAGAAGGTCTTGACTCGTGAGCAGTTGTTGGAAAGTGTCTGGAAGTACGAAAGTGCGACAGAAACCAATATCGTGGATGTTTATATCCGTTATCTACGTAGCAAGCTTGATGTAAAAGGTCAAAAAAGCTACATTAAAACTGTGCGTGGTGTTGGGTACACCATGCAAGAATAGAAAAGCAGTTGCAGTTTTGTAACTGCTTTTTTTGAGAAGTTTCTATATATTGACATACAATAAAGTCTTTGCTACAATCAGTTATGGAGGATACGTCTAATGAAAATAATAAAAAAATTGATGCAAATCGCATTAGCAGTCTTTTTCTTTGGTTTGCTAGCGACAAGTGCAGTATTGGCGGATGATACTGATTCAGAAGGCTGGCAATTTGTCCAAGAAAATGGTAGAACCTACTACAAGAAGGGGGAACTCAAAGAAACCTACTGGCGAGTGATTGATGGGAAGTACTATTATTTTGATCCTTTATCTGGAGAGATGGTTGTCGGCTGGCAGTATATCCCGTTTCCATCTAAAGGTAGTACAATTGGTCCTTACCCAAATGGTATCAGATTAGAAGGTTTTCCAAAGTCAGAGTGGTACTACTTTGACAAAAATGGAGTGCTACAAGAGTTTGTTGGTTGGAAAGCATTAGAAATTAAAACTAAAGACAGTGTTGGAAGAAAGTATGGTGAAAAACGTACAAATCCGGAAGATAAAGAAGAGAAGAGTTTTTACACGAACTATTACTTTAATCAAAATCATTCTTTAAAGACAGGTTGGCTTTATGACCAGTCTAATTGGTATTATCTAGCTAAAACGGAAATTAATGGAGAAAACTATATTGGTGGTGAAAGACGTGCAGGTTGGATAAACGATGGTTCAGCTTGGTACTATCTAGATTCAGAAACTGGTATCATGCAAACTGGTTGGAAGCAAATTGGCAATAAGTGGTACTACCTCCGTTCATCAGGAGCTATGACAACTGGCTGGTATCAGGAAGGTTCAACTTGGTACTATTTAGATGCTGAAAATGGCGATATGAAAACAGGCTGGCAATATCTTGGTAACAAGTGGTACTATCTTCGTTCATCAGGAGCCATGGCAACTGGTTGGGTGAAAGATGGTTCAACTTGGTACTACCTAAATGCAAGTAATGGAGATATGAAGACAGGTTGGACAAAAGTAAATGGAAACTGGTATTATCTCAATTCCTCTGGAGCAATGGTTACAGGTAGCCAAACTATCGATGGTAAAGTTTATAACTTTGCTTCATCTGGTGAGTGGATTTAATGTTGGAGGAGATACAAATGAAGCTTTTGAAAAAAATGATGCAAGTCGCACTAGCAACATTTTTCTTTGGTTTGCTAGCTACTAATACTGTATTTGCGGACATAACAGGTGGCCAATTTGTTGATAAGGATAATAGAAAATATTATGTAAAAGATGATCATAAAGCAATCTATTGGCATAAAATAGACGGTAAAACTTACTATTTTGGTGATAAAGGAGAAATGGTAGTTGGATGGCAATACTTAGAAATTCCTGGAACAGGTTATCGTGATAATTTATTAGATAACCAACCAGTTAATGAAATCGGACTCCAACAAAAATGGTATTATTTTAGCTCAGATGGTGCTTTGCTAGAACAAACAGATAAACAAGTACTAGAGGCAAAAACGTCTGAAAATACAGGAAAAGTATATGGTGAACAATATCCTCCATCTCCTGAAAAGAGAACTTATTATTTTGATAATAATTATGCTGTAAAGACAGGTTGGACTTATGAAGACGGTAATTGGTATTATTTAAATAAGCTAGGAATTTCTGGCGATGATTCTTACAATCCACTACCAATTGGTGAAGTTGCTAAGGGTTGGACTCAAGATTTCCATGTTACTTTTGGTATTGATAGAAGCAAACCTGCTCCGTGGTACTACCTAGACCCAGAAACTGGCATCATGCAAACGGGTTGGAAACAACTTGGCAATAAGTGGTACTATCTCCGTTCATCAGGAACCATGGCAACTGGTTGGTATCAGGAAGGCTCCACTTGGTATTATTTAGATGAACCAAATGGCGATATGAAAACGGGCTGGCAATACCTTGGGAACAAGTGGTACTATCTCCGTTCATCAGGATCTATGGCGACTGGCTGGTATCAGGAAGGTTCGACTTGGTATTATCTACATGCAAGTAATGGCGATATGAAGATAGGCTGGTTCCAGGTTAATGGTAAATGGTACTACACATATAGTTCAGGTGCTTTAGCAGTGAATACAACTGTAGAAGGCTATTCTGTCAACTATAATGGCGAATGGGTCCAATAATGAAAGAGGCGATTGTGAAGGAAACAATCGCTTTTTTTGTGAAAATATAATAAAATAGATAGGAGAAAATACTACTGTATGAAATGAGACGGTCTTTCCGTCTGGTTAAAGGAAAACATGACAAAAAAAGTTGGTGTCGGTCAGGCACATAGTAAGATTATTTTAATAGGGGAGCATGCGGTCGTATACGGCTATCCTGCCATTTCCTTGCCTCTTTTGGAAGTGGAGGTGACTTGTAAGGTAGTCCCTGCTGAAAGCCCGTGGCGTCTCTATGAGGAGGACACCCTGTCCATGGCGGTTTATGCTTCGCTGGAGTATTTGGATATCAAAGAAGCCTGCATTCGATGTGTGATTGACTCGGCTATCCCTGAAAAACGGGGAATGGGTTCGTCAGCTGCTATCAGCATAGCAGCCATTCGTGCGGTATTTGACTACTATCAAGCCGACCTGCCTCACGATGTGCTAGAAATCTTGGTCAATCGGGCTGAGATGATTGCCCATATGAATCCGAGCGGGTTGGATGCCAAGACCTGTCTCAGTGACCAGCCCATTCGCTTTATCAAGAATGTTGGTTTTACAGAACTTGAGATGAACCTATCTGCCTATTTGGTGATTGCAGATACGGGTGTGTATGGCCACACTCGTGAAGCCATCCAAGTGGTTCAAAGCAAGGGCAAGGATGCCCTACCGTTTTTGCATGCCTTGGGAGAATTGACCCAGCAAGCAGAAGATGCGATTAGAAGAAAAGATACTGAGGGACTGGGACAAATCCTCAGTCAGGCACATTTACATCTAAAAGAAATTGGTGTCAGCAGCCCTGAGGCAGATTCCCTCGTTGAAACGGCTCTGAGCTACGGAGCTCTGGGTGCCAAGATGAGTGGTGGTGGACTTGGGGGCTGTATTATCGCCTTGGTAGCTAATCTGGACCAAGCGCAAGAACTAGCAAAACGATTAGAAGAGAAAGGAGCTGTTCAGACATGGATCGAAAGCCTGTAACAGTACGTTCCTACGCAAATATTGCCATTATCAAATATTGGGGAAAGAAAAAAGAAAAAGAGATGGTTCCTGCGACCAGCAGTATTTCTTTGACTTTGGAAAATATGTACACAGAGACGACCTTGTCGCCTCTGCCAGCCCATGCGACGGCGGATGCCTTTTATATCAATGGTCAGCTCCAAAATGAGGCTGAACATGCTAAAATGAGCAAGATTATCAACCGTTACCGTCCAGAAGGTGAGGGATTTGTCCGTATCGATACCCAAAACAACATGCCGACTGCGGCTGGCTTGTCATCCAGTTCTAGTGGTTTGTCCGCCTTGGTCAAGGCTTGCAATGCTTATTTCCAGCTTGGTCTGAATCGGAGCCAGTTGGCGCAGGAGGCTAAGTTTGCCTCAGGGTCGTCCTCTCGCAGTTTTTATGGACCGCTAGGTGCTTGGGATAAGGATAGTGGGGAAATCTACCCTGTAGAGACAGACTTGAAACTAGCTATGATTATGTTGGTGCTGGAGGATAAGAAAAAACCAATCTCTAGCCGTGATGGGATGAAACTCTGTGTGGAAACCTCGACGACCTTTGGTGATTGGGTTCGCCAGTCTGAGAAGGATTATCAGGATATGCTGGTTTATCTCAAAGAGAATGATTTTGCTAAGGTTGGGGAATTAACGGAGAAAAATGCCCTAGCTATGCACGCTACGACCAAGACTGCTAGTCCAGCCTTTTCTTATCTAACGGATGCTTCCTATGAAGCCATGGACTTTGTTCGCCAGCTTCGTGAGCAAGGTGAAGCCTGTTACTTTACCATGGATGCCGGTCCCAATGTCAAGGTCCTCTGTCAGGAGAAAGACTTGGAGCATCTATCTGAAATATTTGGTCAACGTTACCGCCTGATTGTGTCAAAAACAAAGGATTTGAGCCAAGATGATTGCTGTTAAAACTTGCGGGAAACTCTATTGGGCAGGTGAGTATGCTATTTTAGAGCCAGGGCAGTTAGCCTTGATAAAGGCCATCCCCATCTATATGAAGGCTGAGATTGCTTTTTCTGAGAACTATCGTATCTACTCAGATATGTTTGATTTCGCAGTGGACTTGACGCCAAATCCTGACTACAGCTTGATTCAAGAAACGATTGCTCTAGTGGAAGATTTCCTCGTTTATCGTGGGCAAACCTTGAGACCTTTTTCTTTGGAAATTCGTGGAAAAATGGAACGGGAAGGCAAAAAGTTTGGTCTAGGTTCTAGTGGTAGCGTCGTTGTCTTGGTGATTAAGGCCCTACTGCCTCTATATGATATTACGGTTGATTCGGAACTCTTATTCAAGCTGGCAAGCGCGGTCTTGCTCAAGCGAGGCGACAATGGTTCTATGGGAGACCTTGCCTGTATTGTGGCAGAAGATTTGGTTCTCTACCAGTCTTTTGATCGAAAGAAGATAGCTGCGTGGTTGGAAGAAGAAAGCTTGGCGACGGTTTTGGAGCGTGACTGGGGCTTTTCTATCTCACACGTACAACCAACCCTAGAATGTGATTTCCTAGTGGGATGGACCAAGGAAGTAGCTGTGTCTAGTGACATGGTTCAGCAAATCAAGCAAAACATCAATCAGAATTTTTTAACTTCTTCAAAAGCAACGGTGGCTGCTTTGGTAGAAGCCTTGGAGCAAGGGCATGCAGAAAAAATTATCGAGCAGCTGGAAACAGCCAGTCAGCTTTTAGAAGGCTTGAGTCTAGATATATACACACCTTCGCTGAGACAGTTGAAAGAAGCCAGTCAAGATTTGCAGGCTGTTGCCAAGAGTAGTGGCGCTGGTGGTGGTGACTGTGGTGTTGCCTTGAGTTTTGATGAGCAATCAACTGAAACCTTAAAAAACCGTTGGGCCAATCTGGGGATTGAGCTCTTATACCAAGAAAGGATAGGACATGACGACAAATCGTAAGGACGAGCATATCCGCTATGCCCTTGAGCAGAAAAGTTCCTATAATAGCTTTGATGAGGTGGAGTTGATTCATTCTTCCCTGCCTCTTTATGACCTAGATGAGATTGATTTGTCTACAGAGTTTGCAGGTCGAAAGTGGGATTTTCCTTTTTATATCAATGCCATGACGGGTGGAAGCGAAAAAGGTAAAGAAATCAATCAAAAACTGGCTCAGGTGGCAGAAGCCTGTGGGATTTTATTTGTGACAGGTTCTTATAGTGTAGCCCTCAAAGATCCAACAGATGACTCTTTTTCTGTCAAATCTAGCCATCCAAATCTCCTCCTTGGAACCAATATTGGATTGGACAAGCCTGTTGAGTTAGGTCTTCAGACTGTAGAAGCGATGAATCCTCTTCTCCTCCAAGTGCATGTCAATGTCATGCAGGAATTACTCATGCCCGAGGGAGAAAGAAAGTTTCGAAGCTGGCAATCGCATCTGGCAGATTATAGCAAGCGGATCCCTGTTCCTATTATTCTAAAGGAAGTGGGCTTTGGGATGGATGTGAAGACCATCGAGAGAGCCTATGAACTGGGTGTTCGAACGGTTGACTTGTCGGGTCGTGGTGGTACTAGCTTTGCTTACATTGAAAACCGTCGCAGTGGCCAACGTGATTACCTCAATCAATGGGGCCAATCTACTATGCAAGCCCTTCTCAATGCCCAAGACTGGAAAGACAAGGTCGAACTCTTGGTCAGTGGAGGCGTTCGGAATCCGCTGGATATGATTAAGTGCTTGGTTTTTGGTGCCAAGGCTGTAGGACTGTCACGTACCGTTCTAGAGTTGATTGAAACCTACTCCGTCGAAGAGGTGATTGGTATTGTCCAAGGCTGGAAAGAAGACCTGTGCTTGATCATGTGTGCCCTTAATTGTGCAACCATAGCAGATCTGCAAAACGTAGACTACATTCTTTATGGTAAACTAAAAGAAGCAAAAGATCAGATGTAGAGAGGTCGGGACAAGAATCCCGCCCTTTTTTGTCTCTCTTTGTCAACGCCTTTTTTTCCATCCTCAGACCGAGGTGACTTTTTTGAATTGTGATAAAATAGAAGGGAGAGGATGCATCTATGAAAAAATTTCAAATCTTTTTATTTATCGAAGCCTGTCTATTGACGGGAGCTCTGATTTTGATGGTATCAGAGCATTTTTCGCGTTTTCTGCTGATTCTATTCCTCTTTTTGCTCTTGCTTCGTTATTATACAGGTAAAGAAGGCAACAACGTTTTCCTCCTTGTGGCGACTATTCTTTTCTTTTTTATCATCATGCTCAATCCCTTTGTGATTTTAGCCATCTTTGTGGCAGTTATCTATAGTCTCTTTCTTCTCTATCCGATGATGAATCAAGAAAGAGAGGAGACGGACTTGGTATTTGAAGAGGTGGTGACGGTAAAAAATGAACGCAATCCTTGGTTTGGCAATCTCCATCATTTTTCTAGCCACCAGACCTGCCAATTTGATGATATCAACCTCTTTCGCCTCATGGGCAAGGACACCATTCATTTGGAAAGAGTTATCCTAACCAATCATGACAATGTCATTATCCTTAGAAAAATGGTCGGAACGACTAGGATTATCGTACCTGTTGATGTGGAAATTAGCCTCAGTGTCAACTGCCTCTATGGAGATTTAACATTCCTTCATCAACCTAAGAAATCCCTCCGCAATGAACACTATCATCAGGAAACCAGAGACTATCTCAAGAGTAACAAGAGCGTCAAGATTTTCCTAACTACTATGGTTGGCGATGTGGAGGTGGTCAGAGGATGAAAAAGCAATCGTATCTGTTAATCGGCCTGACTTCTTTCCTCTTTATCCTCTTTTTGACTAATAGTTTACTTGATATTTTTGAACTGGATTGGTCCTATTTGCTACAGGATATCGAGAAAACAGAAAAGTTAATCTTCTTAGTCTTGGTCTTTAGCCTTTCCATGACCTTCTTTTTTGTCCTCTTTTGGCGCGTGATAGAAGAAATCTCTCGCAGAAAAATGCAAGTCAATCTCAAGCGACTGCTAGCAGGAAAAGAGGTGGTTGCCTTTGCAGATCCAGACTTGGATGCCAGTTTTAAGTCCTTATCTGGCAAGCTCAATCTCTTGACAGAAGCTGTTCAAAAGGCTGAAAATCAAGGCCTGGTCAGGGAAGAAGCAATCATCGAGAAAGAACGGAAGCGGATTGCACGTGACTTACATGATACGGTTAGTCAGGAGTTGTTTGCAGCCCATATGATTTTATCAGGTGTCAGCCAGCAGGCTTTGAAGCTGGATAGAGAAAAGATGAAGACCCAGTTGCAAAGTGTTGCGGCCATCCTAGAGACTGCTCAGAAAGATCTACGGGTCTTGCTCCTACATTTGCGACCAGTTGAGTTGGAAGAGAAGAGTTTGGTTGAGGGGATTCAAATCCTCTTAAAAGAGCTTGAGGACAAGAGCGATCTCAAGGTCAGTTTCAAGCAAAATGTGTCTAAATTGCCCAAGAAGATTGAAGAACATATCTTCCGTATTTTGCAGGAATTAATCAGCAATACCCTCCGCCATGCTCAGGCATCTTGCTTAGATGTCTACCTCTATCAGACTGATGTTGAATTGCAGCTGAAGGTGGTGGACAATGGGATTGGCTTCCAGTTGGGGAGTTTAGATGACTTGAGTTATGGACTGCGAAATATCAAGGAGCGGGTAGAAGATATGGCAGGGACGGTTCAACTCTTGACAGCTCCAAAGCAAGGACTGGCGGTTGATATCCGTATTCCCCTGCTAGACAAGGAATCATAAAGGAGTATAGATGAAAATTTTACTGGTAGACGACCATGAAATGGTCCGATTGGGCTTGAAAAGCTACTTTGACCTCCAAGACGATGTAGAAGTTGTGGGCGAGGCGGCCAACGGATCTCAAGGTATTGACTTAGCCTTGGAATTGCGTCCAGATGTTATTGTCATGGATATTGTCATGCCTGAGATGAATGGGATTGATGCAACCTTGGCTATTCTCAAAGAATGGCCTGAAGCCAAGATTTTGATTGTGACCTCTTACCTAGACAATGAAAAAATCATGCCGGTCTTGAACGCGGGTGCTAAAGGCTATATGCTCAAGACTTCAAGTGCAGACGAACTGCTCCACGCTGTTCGTAAGGTTGCTTCTGGAGAGCTTGCTATTGAACAAGAGGTCAGCAAAAAGGTCGAATACCACCGCAATCATATCGAGCTTCATGAGGATCTGACTGCGCGTGAGCGAGACGTGCTTCAACTCATTGCCAAGGGCTACGAAAATCAGCGCATTGCAGATGAACTCTTCATCTCTCTTAAGACGGTCAAGACCCATGTATCCAACATCCTAGCCAAGCTTGAGGTCAGCGATCGCACCCAGGCTGCAGTCTATGCCTTTCAGCACCACTTGGTCGGGCAGGAGGATTTTTAGATGAATCTTACAGATTTACTTGTGGAGCTAGAAGCGGCAAAAGACCCTGAAAAAGCAGGGCCTATGGAAGCCTATATGCGCCATCAATTTCCCTTTTTAGGTATTGCAGGTCCTGAAAGAAATGCACTCTATAAAAAATACTTTCCAAGCGTGAAAAAAACAAAGATGATTGATTGGGATTTTGTAGATATCTGCTGGGAAAAGGAGCCAAGAGAATACCAGTATGTGGCTGCCAACTATTTGAAAGCCGTGCAGTCTTATCTAACGAAGGACGATTTGCCTAAACTTGAGCGTCTGGTCGTGACCAAGTCCTGGTGGGACACGGTAGATATCCTAGATCGAGTAGTAGGAAGTTTGGTAGCCGACCATCCGGAACTTGAAGAAGTGATTTTAAAATGGAGCCTATCAGATAATATCTGGCTGAGACGAGTCGCTATTGACCACCAGTTGTTAAGAAAAGAGAAAACAAATGTCCAACTGATGGAAAAGATTCTGCTCAACAATCTGGACCAGACAGAATTTTTCATCAACAAAGCCATCGGCTGGGCTCTAAGAGACTACTCTAAAACCAATCCCGAATGGGTAGCACGTTTTATTGAAAAAAATAAGAAGAGAATGTCTGAACTTAGTATCAAGGAAGCGAGCAAGTACCTCTAGCACTATTGAAAAGCGCATTCATTACTTGAAAAAAGTCGCTATTATATGGTATAATGGACTGTATTAAAAATTTTAAGGAGAAATGACAGAATGTCTGTATCATTTGAAAACAAAGAAACAAACCGTGGTGTCTTGACTTTCACAATCTCTCAAGACCAAATCAAACCAGAATTGGACCGTGTATTTAACTCAGTAAAGAAAACTCTTAACGTTCCAGGTTTCCGTAAAGGTCACCTTCCACGTCCTATCTTCGACCAAAAATTTGGTGAAGAAGCTCTTTATCAAGATGCAATGAACGCACTTTTGCCAAACGCTTATGAAGCTGCAGTAAAAGAAGCTGGTCTTGAAGTCGTTGCGCAACCAAAAATTGACGTAACTTCAATGGAAAAAGGTCAAGACTGGGTTATCACTGCTGAAGTCGTGACAAAACCTGAAGTAAAATTGGGTGACTACAAAAACCTTGAAGTATCAGTTGATGTAGAAAAAGAAGTAACTGACGCTGACGTTGAAGAACGTATCGAACGCGAACGCAACAACTTGGCTGAATTGGTTATCAAAGAAGGCGCTGCTGAAAATGGCGACACTGTTGTCATCGACTTCGTTGGTTCTATCGACGGTGTTGAATTTGACGGTGGAAAAGGTGAAAACTTCTCACTTGGACTTGGATCAGGTCAATTCATTCCTGGTTTTGAAGACCAATTGGTTGGACACTCAGCTGGTGAAACTGTTGATGTTATCGTAACATTCCCAGAAGACTACCAAGCAGAAGACCTTGCAGGTAAAGAAGCTAAATTCGTAACAACTATTCACGAAGTAAAAGCAAAAGAAGTTCCAGCTCTTGACGATGAACTTGCAAAAGATATCGACGAAGAAGTGGAAACTCTTGACGAATTGAAAGAAAAATACCGCAAAGAATTGACTGCTGCGAAAGAAGAAGCATACAAAGATGCCGTTGAAGGTGCAGCAATTGATAAAGCTGTAGAAAACGCTGAAATCGTAGAACTTCCAGAAGAAATGATCCACGAAGAAGTTCACCGTTCAGTAAATGAATTCCTTGGAAACTTGCAACGCCAAGGTATCAACCCTGACATGTACTTCCAAATCACTGGAACTACTCAAGAAGACCTTCACAAACAATACGAAGCAGAAGCTGAGTCACGTACGAAGACTAACCTTGTCATCGAAGCAGTTGCCAAAGCTGAAGGATTTGATGCTTCAGAAGAAGAAATCCAAAAAGAAATTGAGCAATTGGCAGCAGACTACAACATGGAAGTTGCACAAGTACAAAACTTGCTTTCAGCTGATATGTTGAAACACGATATCACTATCAAAAAAGCTGTTGAATTGATTACAAGCACTGCAACAGTTAAATAATCTTAAAAGAGAAAAAGCCCACCTGACTAGGTGGGTTTTCTGTTGCACTATTTTCCAAAAATCTCTTTGAGGTCTGCATCTGTAATCCCAATCATGGCTGGGATGCTAGACCAGTTTTCTTCGGTGAGGATGTAGGATTGTTCAGAGTCACTTGGTGTGGCAGTTTCAGAGAAGGCTTGTTTGCTTTCTTCAATATTATTTTCAATTAAATCACTGAAACGCTCAATCAGATAGGTCTTGCGGGCAGTCCCGATATGCTTAACTGCATAGTCAAAGGCCTGTAATTCACCTAGTAAGATAAGTTTGCTTTTGGCGCGTGTAATGGCTGTGTAGATGAGATTTCGCTCCAGCATGCGCTTGCTAGCACTAGTGATGGGCAGGATGACAACAGGAAACTCACTTCCCTGCGACTTATGAATACTCATGGCATAGGCCAGTCGAATCTTGTACCATTCGTTTCGAGGATAGATGACCTCATTGCCATCGAAATCAATGACAATCTCGTCTTGTTTGGACTCAGTGTATTTTCCAGGAATCAGGTCTGTGATGTAGCCTAGATCTCCGTTAAAGACATTAACTTCAGCGTCGTTGACTAGGTGAATGACCTTGTCCCCTGTTCGATAGTGACACTGAGTTGCTTCAAAGCTAACTTGCCCCTTTTGCTGAGGATTGAGCAGGTCTTGCATAAGTTGGTTGATGGCGTCAATACCAGCAGTTCCTCGATACATGGGTGCTAGCACCTGAATATCGCGAGCCGGAATGCCACTTCTGAGGGCAGCGCCAAGAATTTTCTCAATGGTAGCTGGGATATGGCCACTAGCGATTTCAAAGTAGGAGCGGTCTGCCTTTTTCTGGGTAAAGTCAGCTGGCAAGATGCCTTGTCGAATCTGACTCGCCAAGGTAACGATAGTTGATTCTTCGCTTTGACGGTAAATCCGTTCCAAGCGAGTCTGCGGAATCAGGGGTATCTGGAGCAGGTCTGCCAGGACTTGTCCGGGACTAACAGAAGGCAATTGGTCGCTATCCCCCACGATGAGAATTTTACTGTTTGAGGAGATGTTGGAGAAGAGCTGGTTGGCTAGCCAAGTATCCACCATGGAAAACTCATCTACAATGATAAAGTCGGCATCCAGATAATCTTCCAGATGGCTGGTATCATCGTCCCCCGTCATTCCCAAATGGCGGTGTATAGTAGCACTTGGCAATCCTGTCAATTCATTCATGCGCCGAGCCGCTCGACCAGTTGGAGCTGCTAGAAGGATAGGCAGACTGCTTTTTTTCCTGAGGTCAAGTCCTTCTAAAAGTGCATAAACAGCAATAATCCCATTGATAACAGTCGTCTTACCAGTACCGGGTCCACCTGTCAGGATAAAAACCTTGTTCTGGATAGCGTCACAGATAGCCTGCTTTTGAATGTCATCGTACTGGATACCCAGCTCTTCCTCAACACTAGCGATATGCTTGTGAATGGTTTCTAGATCTTGGCTCTTCTGTTTTTCTTTTTCAAGGATACGAACCAAGTGACTGCGAATTCCTTCTTCGGCGAAAAAGAGGCTGTTATCAAAGATTTTAGTGTCAATCTGTTGAACCTTGTCTTCTTCAATCAAATGAGATAATTCCTGAGCGACTTGGCTGGGGTCCAGTTCCACAGGACGAGAAGACTCGAGGAGAGTCAGGGTCTGTTCCAGCAAATCTCGAGCTTCCATATAGGTATCCCCCGTATCCATACATCCTTGAAAAAGACTATGGACAAGGCCAGCACGGAAGCGTTCAGGAGCTTGGCTTTCAATACCTAGTTCGGCTGCTAGTTGGTCAGCAATGGTAAATCCCAAGCCCTTGATATCCTCGACCAGCTGGTAGGGATAGTTTTCGACAATATTCAGCGTTTCTTCCTTGTAAAAGTCTTGAATCTGAAAGGCCAGTTTATTGGGAATGCCGTAGTTGGCTAGTTTTGCCAAAACCATTTCTGTCCCATAGTTTAGACGGAGAGTGGAAACAAAAGCCTCACGGTTTTTGGCAGAGAGTCCTGAGATGCCTTCTAGCTTTTCAGGATGTTCAAGAATTTCGTCAATGGTATTTTCACCATAGCTATCAACGATTTTTTGGGCCGTTTTGAGACCAATTCCCTTGAAATGACTGCTAGAAAAGTACTTGACGAGGCCCTTGCTAGTTGGTTTTGCGCGTTCATAACGGCTGATCTGAAGCTGTTCCCCATACTTGGAGTGCTGAACGATTTGCCCCCAAAAAGTGTAGTCTTCACCCTCAATCACGTCCGCCATGGTTCCTGTAACGATGATTTCAAAATCGTCAAAGTCCTCCGCATTGGTATCTTCGATATCTAGGAGGAGAATACGATAAAAATTACTGGGATTTTCAAAAATAATCCGTTCAATGGTGCCTGAAAAATAAACTTCCATAGTTTTCCTTTACATGAGTTCGTGAGAGTTGGACCCTTAGCCACTTTGAAAAGCTAGATTACTTTAAGGTTTTCTCTCGCAATAGAAAAAGAGACTGAGACTTAGCATTCTCGGCCTCTTCCTTATCTTAAAAAGTTCCGATACGGTTAAGTGGCCAGAAACGGAATTTTGCTTCGCCCTTGATATCGCTGGCCTTGAAGGTGCCGACATGGCGGCTGTCGCTAGAGACTAGACGATCGTCACCAAGGAGAAGGTATTCGCCTTGAGGGACAGTAAAGCTGAAGCTGGTATTTGAATTGACATCGACCGTAAAGGCTTGTGCTTTTTGAGCAAGTTCTCTAAAGTAAACTCCCTTATTGCCTTCAAATCCTTTGCCAGTATAGGTGTTTTGCAACTTTTCTGTTTTGAACAAGTTGAGATATTCAGCTAGGTAAGGTTCATCCGTTTCTTCACCGTTGATAAAAAGTTTGTCATTTTCGTAGCGGATGGTATCTCCAGGCATGCCGATAACCCTTTTGACAATGTCTTTATTTCCTTCTTCCTCATGCGCAACCACGATGTCGAAGCGGTCAATTGGGAGATGTTTAACAACGAAGAGAACTTCTCCGTCGGCTAGGGTAGGGTCCATAGAGTGTCCTTCTACACGGACATTGCTCCAAAGAAAGATACGGCTAAGACCGACCAGTGCGATAATCAGGAAGAAAACTCCCCATTCTTTTAGAAATGTTTTAAACGAATTCATAATTTACCTTTCTAGAAGTGTTTTGGCTTTTTCAGTGTTTTTAAAATGCAGTTTGGCGCAGAAATGAAGTCCCTTCATACCATAGGCTTGAAGGATTTTGCTAGCAACCTTATCAGATGCAGTTCCAGCGCCGCTTGGCAGTTGATAGCCTAGTTCTCGTCCAAGATTTTCCAAGTTTTCGAGGAAGAGATCCCGCGCGATGATGGAGCTAACGGCAACAGCCAGGTATTTTCCCTCGGCTTTTTCTTCTAAGCTAATTTTGTTTGGAAAACGGTTGGCTTCTTGCGCCAAGTACTTATCATAGTTTTTTGGACTTGTAAAAGCATCAATCACGATTTTCTCTGGCTGGACCCCTTTTTGAAGCAGGAGAAAGATAGCCTGGTTGTGAAGGGCAACCTTTACAGAAACAGCATTGTAACGCTCTCCGATAACTTCGTTGTACTTGCTCGGTGAGAGAAGTAGTGCTTGATGTGGAATCTTTTCCTTGAGGATAGGGGCAATCTGACGAATCTTTTGGTCGGTCAGAGTCTTAGAATCCCCCACACCGAGTTTTCGTAGGAAGTCATACTGGTCAGGTGTCACGAAGGAAGCCACGACAGCTAGTCCGCCAAAGTAGGAACCATTTCCCACCTCATCAGTCCCAATCATAGGAAAATCTTGTCCACTGTTTTCTTGTTGAACCTCATAGCCAAAGAAACTGGCGTACTGCTCAGCAGCTTCGCCCTGGAGGAGAACTTTTCCTGAGGTATAGACGGAAACTGTTGCCTGAGGCAGTCGCAAAAAATAGCGGATATAGGGATTTTTACTAGGACTGAGAGCCTTCTGATACTGACTTAAAAAGCTCTGAATTTCCTGTTCACTTGGTGTGAGTGTGATACTTGCCATAGTCTCTATTGTACCACAAAAGCAGGAGAATTGGTAAAAACTGACAAAGTTAGCGAAATTTGGTATAATATCGTGAGGTGAATTTTATGGCAAATCTAAATCGATATAAGTTTACATTCGGGAAAAAGACATTAACCTTGACAACCGAGCATGACAACCTCTTTATGGAGGAAATTGCCAAGGTTGCGACTGAAAAATACCAAGCAATTAAAGAACAAATGCCTGGGGCGGATGATGAGATCATTGCGCTTCTTTTGGCGGTCAACTGTCTGTCTACACAACTCAACCGTGAAATTGAATTTGATGACAAGGAGCAAGAGTTGTTAGAACTCCGCCACAAGTTGATTGCTGTCAAACAAGAACAGAGCAAGATTGAGGACTCCCTATGATTTCAATCCTACTCTTATTGGTTCTGGCTTGGGGCTTTTACATCGGCTACCGTAGAGGTTTGGTGCTGCAAAGTTATTATTTCCTCGTTGCAGTGATTTCAGCCTTTGTTGCGGGACAGTTTTATAAATCGCTGGGAGATCACTTCCACTTGCTTGTCCCTTATGCCAATCCTCAGGAAGGACAGAGAACCTTTTTCTTCCCTTCAGACCAGCTGTTTCATCTAGACAAGGTCTTTTATGCGGGTCTCGCCTACCTTCTAGTTTTCGGAATTTGTTACAGTATCGGACGTTTTATCGGTTTGTTCCTACACTTGATTCCAACTAAAAAGCTCGATGTCAAATGGTTGCGTATCGGAGCAGGCCTTTTGTCGCTATTAGTAACCTTATTTGTCTTGCAAATGGCTCTGACCATTCTCGCAACAGTGCCTCTAGCAGTCATTCAAAATTCACTCGAAAAAAGTATAGTAGCCAAAAACATCATCCAAAGTGTCCCTTTTACGACAAACTTTATCAAACAACTCTGGGTGACAAATTTAATCGGATAAAAAGGGCGGGATTTTTCCTAGCCCTTTGTTTACAGATTGGAGGACTAGGTCAAAACCTCTAGTTGCTATGATCTTGTAAACTAGCATACAAGGAAAGAATATGAATACAAAAATACTAGAAACCTTAGAATTTAATAAAATCAAAGCCTTGTTTGAACCGCATCTTTTGACAGAACAAGGACTAGAGGAGTTAAAAGGCTTAGCTCCAACTGCCAAGGCGGATAAGATTAAACAAGCCTTTACAGAGATGGAGGAAATGCAAGCCCTATTTGTGGAGCAACCTCACTTTACCATCCTAGCGACGCGTGAGATATCAGCTGTTTGCAAGCGTCTGGAGATGGGGGCGGACCTCAATATCGAGGAATTTCTACTCCTCAAACGGGTCTTACTTGCTAGCAGAGAGTTGCAAAGTTTTTATGCCAATCTTGAAAATGTACGCTTGGAGCAGTTGGCGAGATGGTTTGAAAAACTGCATGATTTTCCACACTTGCAAGGGAGTCTCCAAGCCCTAAATGACGCAGGATTTATCGAGAATTTCGCCAGCGAAGAACTAGCACGCATTCGTCGAAAAATTCATGATAGCGAGAGTCAGGTCCGAGATGTCTTGCAAGACTTGCTCAAGCAAAAAGCGCAGATGTTGACCGAAGGGATAATTGCTAGCAGAAATGGTCGTCAAGTCTTACCAGTCAAGAACACCTATCGCAATAAGATTGCAGGTGTTGTTCATGACATCTCTGCTAGTGGAAACACAGTCTATATCGAGCCACGTGAGGTCGTGAAACTGAGCGAAGAAATCGCTAGTCTGCGAGCAGATGAGCGTTATGAGATGATTCGCATCTTGCAAGAACTATCGGAACGGGTTCGTCCTCATGCTGCTGAGATTGCTAATGACGCTTGGATTATCGGCCATCTGGATCTGATTCGTGCCAAGGTACGTTTCATCCAAGAAAGACAAGCAGTTGTTCCTCAACTTTCAGAGAATCAGGAGATTCAACTCCTTCATGTTCGCCATCCTTTGGTCAAAAATGCTGTCGCAAACGATGTACACTTTGGTAAGGAATTAACGGCCATTGTCATTACAGGTCCCAATACTGGTGGGAAGACCATCATGCTCAAAACCCTGGGCTTGACTCAACTCATGGCCCAGTCAGGTTTGCCCATTTTAGCTGATAAAGGAAGTCGTGTCGGTATTTTCGAAGAAATCTTTGCCGATATCGGGGATGAGCAGTCTATCGAACAAAGCTTGTCTACCTTCTCCAGCCACATGACCAATATCGTAGATATTCTTGGCAAGGTTAATCAGCACTCGCTCTTATTGCTAGATGAGCTCGGGGCTGGTACTGATCCTCAAGAGGGAGCCGCCCTTGCTATGGCTATTCTGGAGGATCTTCGTCTGCGTCAGGTCAAGACTATGGCTACGACCCACTATCCAGAACTCAAGGCTTATGGTATCGAGACAGCTTTTGTGCAAAATGCCAGCATGGAGTTTGACACAGCCAGCCTGCGTCCGACCTATCGCTTTATGCAGGGAGTTCCTGGTCGAAGTAATGCCTTTGAAATTGCCAAACGTCTGGGCTTGTCAGATGTCATCGTAGGAGATGCCAGCCAGCAGGTTAATCAAGATAATGATGTCAACCGTATCATTGAGCAATTAGAAGAGCAAACGCTTGAAAGTCGCAAACGCTTGGACAATATCCGTGAGGTGGAGCAAGAAAACCTCAAGATGAACCGAGCACTCAAAAAACTTTACAACGAACTCAATCGCGAGAAGGAAACTGAGCTCAACAAGGCGCGTGAACAAGCTGCTGAAATTGTGGAACTCGCTCTAAATGAGAGTGACCAGATTCTCAAGAACCTCCACAGTAAGTCTCAACTCAAACCCCACGAAATCATTGAAGCCAAGTCTAAACTGAAAAAACTAGCCCCTGAAAAAGTCGACTTGTCTAAAAACAAGGTCCTTCAAAAGGCCAAGAAAAAACGAGCTCCGAAGGTGGGGGATGATATTGTGGTCCTCAGTTATGGACAACGTGGAACCTTGACCAATCAGCTTAAGGACGGCCGTTGGGAAGCCCAAGTCGGTTTGATCAAGATGACCTTGGAAGAGAAAGAATTTGACCTTGTTCAGGCCCAGCAAGAAGCCCCAGTCAAGAAGAAACAAGTCAATGTCGTCAAACGTGCTTCTGATCGTGGTCCGCAAGCGAGACTGGATCTTCGTGGCAAACGGTACGAAGAGGCCATGAATGAGCTGGACGCCTTTATTGACCAAGCCCTGCTCAATAACATGGCGCAAGTCGACATCATCCATGGTATCGGAACAGGTGTCATCCGTGAAGGAGTCACCAAATATCTACAAAGAAACAAACATGTTAAGACTTTCGGCTATGCTCCACAGAATGCTGGAGGCAGTGGCGCAACCATTGTGACCTTTAAAGGATAGAGAGAAGAAGGATTCGCTCTTTCTGAAAAAGGGAATGAAAGGTCAAAAATTTTCATAGAATATATTGACAAAGGCTAACTTTTCTTGTAGAATAATAAAAAATAAAATACCAACACCGAATGAAGTTTAATAGAAGTGGAGAAAGGTTTGTTTTCCATGACTGTAAATGGACGGAACTCTGGAGAGACCGTAAAGGCACCGAAGGGGCAAGGCAGGTAACTGCTCAAACTCTCAGGTAAAAGGACAGAGCTAGGATAGACCGCTTTTTGGCATTTATCTAAGCATTCCAGAGTACATGTATCTTGCATGTACTCTTTCTTTTGGGGTTGAAAGATAGGAGAAGGACATGTTAGAATTGCTTAAAGCGCTTGATGCTTTTGCTTGGGGGCCTCCCCTCTTGATCTTATTGGTCGGAACGGGTATCTATTTGACCATCCGACTGGGCCTTTTGCAGGTTACTCGTCTCCCTAAGGCCTTTCAGTTGATCTTTACCAAGGACAAGGGGCACGGCGATGTGTCGAGCTTTGCTGCTCTCTGTACGGCTCTAGCAGCCACAGTTGGTACGGGAAATATCATCGGGGTAGCGACAGCCATTAAGGTTGGAGGACCAGGGGCCCTCTTTTGGATGTGGATGGCGGCCTTCTTTGGGATGGCGACCAAATATGCCGAAGGATTGCTGGCCATCAAATACCGTACTAAGGATGCAAATGGAGCTGTAGCTGGAGGACCCATGCATTACATCCTTTTGGGGATGGGAGAAAAGTGGCGTCCACTTGCTATCTTCTTTGCCCTAGCGGGTGTATTGGTAGCCCTTCTAGGGATTGGTACCTTTACCCAAGTCAATTCAATTACAGAATCTATCCAAAATACAGCTCAAATTAATCCAGCTATCACAGCTCTCGTTTTATCTGTTTTTGTAGGGATTGCCGTCTTTGGTGGCCTCAAATCCATATCAAAAGTTTCGACAGCAGTGGTTCCTTTTATGGCTATTGTCTATATTTTAGGAACTCTTACAGTTATTCTCTTTAATATCGAGAAAATCCCAGCCACACTTGTACTGATCTTTACTTCAGCCTTTAGTCCAGCGGCTGCGGTAGGTGGTTTTGCAGGTGCCAGTATTCGGATGGCTATCCAGAATGGTGTGGCGCGAGGAGTCTTTTCTAATGAATCTGGTCTTGGTTCTGCTCCCATTGCGGCGGCTGCAGCTAAGACTAATGAGCCTGTCGAGCAAGGCTTGATTTCCATGACAGGAACCTTTATTGATACTTTGATTATCTGTACTCTGACAGGTCTGACAATCTTGGTAACTGGTGTTTGGAGTGGTGATTTGAATGGAGTTGCCTTGACCCAGTCAGCCTTTTCAACAGTTTTTTCACACTTTGGACCTGCTCTTTTGACCATCTTCCTTGTGCTCTTTGCCTTTACGACGATCCTCGGATGGAACTATTACGGAGAGCGCTGTTTTGAGTTTCTCTTTGGTGTTCGTTTTATCTGGCTCTATCGTGTAGTCTTTGTAGTCATGGTCTTGTTGGGAGGATTTATCGAGTTGGATATGGTTTGGATTATCGCAGATATCGTCAACGCCTTGATGGCTCTGCCAAACTTGATTGCCCTCTTGGTCTTGTCGCCAGTCGTCATTGCTGAGACTAAAAAGTATTTTAAACACTAACCCAATCACACTTTTAGTGTGATTTTTTCATTTCATAGACATTTCCTATCAAGGCGATTGAAAATATATATTATCCAAGGGGGAAATTCTATGATAGACTAAATGACAATAAAATGAAAAGAGGTTTCTTATGACAACATTTACCATCCACACAGTAGAATCAGCACCAGCAGAAGTGAAAGAAGTTCTTGAAACAGTACAAAAAGATAACAATGGCTATATTCCCAACCTAATCGGTCTCTTGGCTAACGCTCCTACCGCGCTTGAAGCCTACCGAACTGTCGGAGCCATCAACCGTCGCAATAGCTTAACACCAGTAGAGCGTGAAGTAGTGCAAATCACGGCAGCCGTAACCAATGGTTGCGCTTTCTGCGTGGCTGGACATACTGCCTTTTCAATCAAACAAATCCAGATGAATGATGATCTTCTCCAAGCCCTTCGCAACCGCACTCCGATTGAAACAGATCCAAAACTAGATACTCTAGCTAAGTTTACCTTGGCGGTCATCAATACCAAAGGGCGTGTAGGAGATGAAGCCTTGGCTGAATTTTTGCAAGCTGGTTACACGCAACAAAATGCCTTGGACGTGGTTCTCGGTGTTAGTCTTGCCAGCCTCTGCAACTATGCCAACAATCTAGCCAATACGCCTATTAACCCAGAATTACAACCTTATGCCTAGTTCGAATCAGAAAGAAAAAATGAAGACTGAGCAATCCAGTCTTCATTTTTCTATGCTATTTTAAGCGCTTTTATGCTATACTAATAATAACATGATTATTGGAGGCTCGGATGAAAAAGCTACCCTTAGTATTCTCTGGCTGTTTATTAGGTTTAGCAGGTGCAGGAAATCTGATTGCAGATACTTTGCCTGTTCTGTCGCATTTATTGAGCCTGACTGGTCTAGTGTTGTGGCTTTTCTTTCTGATTCTCCATCTTTTTAATTGGGAAGAAACCAAGCAAGAATTGACCAAGCCCCCTCTTTTATCTGGGATGGCCACTTTTCCTATGGCTGGGATGATTTTATCGACCTATGTTTTTCGCGTATTCCCTGCTCTTTCTTTGCTAGCACAAGGAATCTGGTGGTTTTCCTTTCTCTTGGATTTGGCGTTGATTGCTACTTTTACCATCAAATTTGCCTGTCCGGGTCGGAGGGTCAATGCGACTCCAAGTTGGACGGTACTCTATGTGGGAATAGCAGTAGCAGCCTTGACCTATCCTCTGGTAGGCATTATTGAGATTGCCTATGCGACCTTGAGTTTTGGTTTTGTCTTGACCTTCTATCTCTATCCGCTTATTTATAGCGATTTAAAGAAAGATCCACTCCCAGTGGCCTTGCTTGGACAGGAAGGAATCTACTGTGCTCCCTTTTCCCTACTCTTAGCTTCTCTAGTTCGAGTTGGAGGAGCAGGCCTACCGACTTGGCTCTTGATTGTCATGATTTTGGCATCTCAGTCCTTCTTTTTCTTTGTTTTAACTCGCCTGCCCAATATTTTAAAACAAGGTTTTCAACCAGCCTTCTCAGCTCTCACCTTTCCAACTATTATCTCAGCAACCTCTCTCAAGATGGCTCAAGGAATTGTAAAGCTTCCTATCTTAGATCATCTAGTGTTTGCGGAAACTTTCCTTAGCTTAAGCATTTTACTTTTTGTCTTAGGCGCTTATCTGATTTGGTTACGAAAAAAGGTCTAGCTATTTTCTAGCTAGGCCTTGTTTTTTTATGGTTTGATAACTTCAGCTCCACCCATGTATGGACGAAGAGCTTCTGGAATGGTTACAGAACCATCTGCATTTTGGTAGTTTTCAAGAATAGCAGCGACTGTACGCCCAACTGCAAGTCCAGAACCATTCAAGGTGTGAAGAAGTTTAACTTTACCATCTGCTTCATCACGGTAGCGAATTTGAGCACGACGGGCTTGGAAATCTTCTGTATTTGAACAGCTTGAGATTTCACGGTAGGTATTTTGGGCTGGAATCCAAACTTCCAAGTCATAAGTCTTGGCAGCTGAGAAGCCCATATCCCCAGTAGAGAGGGCAACGACACGGTACGGAAGATTGAGTTTTTGAAGAATGTTTTCAGCGTTGGCTGTCATTTTTTCCAATTCTTCGTAAGATTCTTCTGGTTTTGCAAATTTGACCATTTCAACCTTGTGGAATTGGTGTAGACGAATCAAGCCACGTGTATCACGACCAGCAGAACCAGCTTCAGAACGGAATGATGGACTCATAGCAGTGAAGTAGATTGGTAGGTCTTTTCCGTCAAGGATTTCATCACGGTAGTAGTTTGTGAGGGGCACCTCAGCCGTTGGAATCAAGACAAAGTTGGTGTCGCTGAGTTCAAAAGTATCTTCTTTGAATTTTGGATATTGACCAGTGCCAAACATAGAGTCGTGGTTAACTATGTAAGGTGTGATGACTTCTGTATAGCCTTCCTTGCCATGCTCATCCAACATAAAGTTGTAGATGGCACGTTCCAAACGAGCGCCAAGACCTTTATAGAAAAGGAAGCGAGCACCCGTCACTTTTCCACCACGTTCCCAGTCAAGGATACCTAAGTCTTCACCAAGATCCCAGTGAGCTTTTGGTTCAAAGTCAAACTCTCGCGGAGTTCCCCAACGGCGAACTTCCACATTATCGTCCTCATCAGCTCCAACAGGAACGCTGTCAGCTGGGATGTTTGGAAGAGTCGTGGTAAATTCTGTCAACTTAGCATCGATTTCCCCCAATTCAGCATCCAAGACTTTGACTTCAGCAGATAGGGTTTGCATAGCAGCAATCTTGTCATCGGCATTTTCCTTGTTGCGCTTAGCTTGGGCAATCTCAGCAGAAACTGTGTTACGTTCTGCTTTTAGAGTTTCAACCTTGACCAAGATGTCACGACGTTTAGCATCGATTTCTTTCATCTCATTTAAGATAGCAGCATCTACACCGCGTGTAGCCAATTTTTCAGCGACAGCATCAAAGTCTGTACGAATACGTTTAATATCTAACATAAGTCCTCCTTTATATGAAAAAGCACACCTGACAAAGTGTTGGAGTGGCAGGGCCACGGTTCCATCCAACTTCACAGGTGTGCACTTGATTCTGTATTTAATTGTGAACAACGGTAGAATTTCACCTATCCCTCCTATCTGCTCGCAGCACCCGCAGACTTTCTGAAAGAAGGAAATAACTTACTTATCCGTTGCTATGATTATACTAAAGTTTCTACTTTTTTGCAAATAGATTTTTAAGTTTTTGTCCAATGGTCTGGAGTAGAGTCGGAAGTTTCAAAACCTTGTCGTTTCCTAATTTTTCCCGAGCGATTTTGAGGATAGCTCCAGAGTCTTTTGAAGCAAAGAGGAATTTTCCTTGATCGGTGAAGACTTCAAAGTGGCGGCTGATCTTGCGACCACTTACGTTGGCTCCGATTTGCTGAATGCTGGACCAGGGGATTTGAATATATTGTTCGACATTGACATCAGGATAAAACTCCAAGGCTTGGTCTCCGACTAGAAATTTTCCAACCTTTCCAGAGATAGAGAGATAAGATGTTCCAGTGGTTTGGAGGTCAATGACTTTATTGAGAGATTGGGCCATGATTAGTCTTCCTTACTTTCATCGAAAAAGGCATGGTAGAGAGCCTTGATAGCTGCTTTTTCTTGCTCTTTATTGACAACAAACATGATGGAAACTTCACTTGAACCTTGGGACATCATCTGGATGTTGATTTTATTCTCAGACAAAGCACGTGTTGCAGTAGCAGTTACCCCGATATGGCTCTTCATCTTTTCTCCGACAATCATAATGATGGAAAGGTCATGTTCGATTTCAGCATGGTCCACTTCAGCCTTTTGAACGAGTTGACGTAGAATTTCTTCTTCTTTGATAGGAGTTAATTCACGAGAGCGGAGGATGATTGAAAGATCGTCAATACCTGTAGGCATGTGTTCCCAACCGATATTGAGGTCCTCAAGGATTTGAAGAACCTTGCGACCAAACCCTACTTCACGGTTCATGAGGTATTTTGACATGTTGATGCTGACGAATCCTGAGTCACCTGCAATCCCTACTACTGGGAATTTATCACTACTGTGTTCTAAAACAATGCGTGTTCCTGGGTGATCAGGGTTGTTGGTATTCTTGATGACAAGAGGAATTTTTCCGCGGTAAGCGGGTAGAAGAGCTTCGTCATGAAGGACTGAAAATCCAGCGTAAGCCAACTCACGCATTTCACGGTAGGTTAATTCTGGAATGGAATGTGGTTGGTGGATAATACCAGGATGGGCAGCAAAGATACCATCTACGTCTGTAAAGTTCTCATAGAGATCAGCCTTAACACCTGCTGCAATGATAGAACCTGTGATATCTGAACCTCCACGTGAAAAAGTACAGATTTGATTTTCCTTAGTCACACCAAAGAAACCAGGGATGACAAGGACTTCGTTGCTATCAGCCAAGCCTTCAATCTTATCATAACTAGATGGAATGATACGTGCGTTTCCAGGTTCACTTGTGACAACGATCCCAGCTTCTCTTGGGTGAACATAGCGTGCATCGATACCGTTTTGGTTAAAGTAGGCTGCAATCAATTTGGCATTGTTATTTTCTCCAGCCGCTAGG